>DAIRED010000244.1:0-3404 GCA_036795795.1 Thermoplasmatota archaeon
CACCGTGGCGAACCTGAAGGGCGCGTGCCCAACCGTGACGCTCGTGGAGCAGTACAGCAGCGGCCAGACATACCTGACGGTTGCGATGGCGGACGCGACGGCGTTCGCTCAAGGCAAGGCGTACTGGATATTCAACAACGGCGCCGACGCGACCTGGACCAAGGCCTGGTAGGCCGGGCCCGGACGCGCGGAAAACCTTTTCCATTTTCATCATTTTGCCATTCCAACGGCGGCCGCGAGCCGAACTCGGCCGGAACTGGCTCGGGAAAAAGGCGGAGCTTGCATAACGCTTATATGAGGCCTACCTGTTCCGCCGCTTCATGGCAGACCAGCCGGCCAAGCCAGCGCCATCCGCGGCGTCGAGCCCCCTCATAATGCTCATGATGATGTTCATGATGCTCATGATAATCATCGACGAGAACATGAGGAACCTCATCGGAGGACTCGTAGGTCTGGCCTTCGAACCGGTGATAGGCTTCGATCACACGTTCCCCATCTGGACCCTTCTGTTTGCGGGGATGATTTCCATCTCGTTCTCCACCATCCTGAGGCACTACATGATTAACTGGGTCGAAATGGCCCGCATCAACAGGCGCTCCGGCGCGCTCCGCAAGGAGCTCTTCGCGGCGATGAAGAACCGGGACATGGGGAAGGTAGACAAGCTCAACAAGATACAGCAGGAATCCACTGCGGAGACCATGTCGAGCACGATGAACCAGATGAAGCCGACGATGATAACCATGGTCCTCGTCATCGGGGTCTTCACCTGGGTGTACGTCTTCATCGAGCAGGTGCCGAACCACTTCTTCTCGGTGCCGTGGTTCCTGGCCGTGGACTTCACCAGGTCCAACGTCCTGCCGAACTGGATCCTCCTCTACTCGCTGCTCACGATGCCGGTTACCCAGGTTCTCGGCCGCGCGCTCAAGTGGTTCCACTTCAGCAGGCGCCTGAAGAAGCTAGAGGGTGCATCCGGATGATTGTCACAATCAGCGGCCCGCCGGGGAGCGGCAAGACCACAGTCGGCCGCCTCGTCGCGCAGGCGCTGGGATGCCCGTTCCGCTCGACCGGGGAGACGTTCCGCAAGATAGCCGAGGAGCGCAATGTCACGTTGGCGAAGCTCGGCGAGCTGGCCGAGAAAGACCACTCAATCGACAAGGAGCTGGACAAGCGCGTCATCGCCTCATTGAAAGACCCGATGGTCTTGGAAGGCCGTCTCGCCGGCCACATGTGCGCGCGCGGGCATGTCAAGGCTTTCAAGGTCTGGATTGACGCCCCCGTCGAGGTCCGCGCGGCCCGTATTGCGGAGCGCGAGAAGAAGGTGCCCTCGGACGTGAAGAGCGCGATGCTGGTGCGCGAGGAGTCGGAGCGCACGCGGTACCGCGAAATATACAAAATAGATTTCTCCAGCACGTCGGTCTACGACCTCGTCCTCGACTCGCGGACGGAGAGCGCCGAGGCGCTGGCCGAGAAGGTCGCGGCGGAGGTGAAGCGCCATGGTTAGGCTCCACAGGGGGATGAGCATCCCGGGGGCGCATGGCAAGAAGCCCGAGGACCGGACGATTTCGGAGCTGCTGGCGGCGGGGGTCGTCAACATCGACAAGCCACAGGGCCCGACATCTCACCAGGTGACGGCCTGGGTGAAGAACATCTTCGGCGTGGAGAAGTCCGGGCACCTTGGCACGCTCGACCCGCGCGTCACTGGGGTACTCCCAGTCGCCCTGAACGGCGGCGTGAGGGCGCTGGACGCCCTGCTGCTGGACGACAAGGAGTACGTCTGCGTGATGCACGTGCACCGCCCGGCCGAGGAGGCCAAGATACGCGAGGTCTGCTCGGCGTTCAAGGGAAAGATTTACCAGTTCCCCCCGGTCCGCTCGGCGGTCAAGCGCCAGCGGAGGATACGCGAGATTTACGGCATGGACGTCCTCGAAATCGACGGACGAACGGTCCTGTTCAAGGTCAGGTGCGAGTCCGGAACGTACGTGCGCACGCTTTGCTACGACATCGGCGAGGCGCTCGGCACCGGAGCCAGCATGGGAGACCTAAGGCGCACCAAGAGCGCCTCTTTCATGGAGGAGACCGCGCACTCGTTGCAGGAGGTCCGCGACGCATGGCTGGCCTGGAAGGAGCTCGGCGACGATTCCCAGCTCAAGAAGGTCCTGCTTCCGATGGAAGCGCTCTTCGCCCACCTGCCCAAGGTGGCCGTTAAGGACAGCGCAGTCGACGCGCTGTGCCACGGCGCGAGCCTGGCGGCGCCTGGCGTCGCATCGTTGGATGCGGGAATCGCGCGCGGCGCGGTCGTCGCGATAATGACCCAGAAGGGCGAGGTCGTCGCACTGGGCGAGTCGCTGATGGACGGCGAGGCCATGGCCCGCAGCGCGGACGGCATCGCGGTCAGGGTCGACCGGGTGCTGATGACGCCGGGCACGTACCCGCGCATGTGGGGGCACTCCCCGCGCGCCGAATGAGGCGGACAGATGACCGCTGAGCCAGGCGAAATCTTCGACGACATCGCGGACCACTTCGACGCCACCCGTTACAAGCCCTGGCCGGAGACCGTTGAATTCCTTGAGGGTTTGAAGACAGGCTCGCGCGTGCTCGACGCGGGATGCGGGAACGGGCGGAACCTGATGGCCGCGGATGTCGCGGGGCTCGACGCCGTCGGAGTAGATTTGTCAGCTGGGATGCTCCGGAAGGCCCGTGAGAAGGGCGGCTGGCCCTTAGTTCGTGCGGACCTGAGGGCGGTCCCGCTCGGCGGCGGCACGTTCGACGCTGTGCTGGCCATCGCGGTCGTCCACCACATCGACACCGAGGCGGGGAGGCTGGCGGCGCTGGGCGAGCTGGGCCGCGTCCTGAAGCCCGGCGGCAATGCGCTCGTCGGCGTGTGGGCCCGCGAGCAGGAGCGGCTCGCGGGGGCGTGCGACGAGAACGGCGACGCCTGGGTGGACTGGAAGACGCCCGACGGCGCGGTGCGAAAGCGATTCTACCACCTCTACGACGAGGCGGGGTTCCGCGGAGCCCTCAAGGCTGCTGGCCTGCGGGAGGTACGGTACTTCTTCAGGTGCGACAACCATTACGCGGTCGTGGGAAGGTAGGTTTTTATACGCGCGGAGCGAATGTATGCAGCGGTGAGCGGATGAGGAAACTCGGGGCTTTCGCGCTGGGCATCGTCGTGGCCGTGGCGCTGTTGAGCAGCGTGTCTGTGGCAGATGGAACGGGATACCAGCAGTCGTTCCTGGACCCAGTGGAATACCCGGACCATTCGGAAATCGACATAATATCCATCGCCTCGTATGAAGACGGCGGGGACGTCGTCATCCTGCTGACAGTCAACGGGACGATAGCTAGCGACGACGACCACACGTACAACATCAACGTTAACGGACAGTCGTTCGACGAGGATGGAT
>DAIRED010000245.1:0-3400 GCA_036795795.1 Thermoplasmatota archaeon
GGCAGGGGTTCCGCGGGATTCGGCCGCTCCCCCCGCACTGCCTGCACGGGCCGACCGAGATGAACTGCGTGTAGCCTCGCGTGGAGACGTTGCGCACCTGGCCGGCACCGTTGCACGCCGGGCATGCGGCCGGCGCGGTCCTGTCCTTCGAGCCGGTTCCGTTGCACGACTGGCAGTTCTCGGCGCGGGGAACGCGCAGCGTCCTCTTGGCTCCGCGGTAGACATCCTCGAGGGTCAGCTCGACGTCGACCCGCAGATCCTCGCCCCTGCGGGAGCGCCTGCGACCGCCTCCGAAGAACTGCTCGAATATCGAGCCCGCGAAGCCGCCGCCGAAGATGTCCTCGACGTCGGCCTGGTGGGTGAAGTCCTGCCAGTTGAATCCGCCCGGCGAGAAGTTGGAGGCAACGCCTTCGTGACCAAGCTGGTCGTATCTCGCGCGCTTGTCCGTGTCGGCCAGCACTTCGTACGCTTCGGAGACATCCTTGAACTTCTCCTCGGCGGCCTTCGGGTCATCCTTGTTCAGGTCCGGGTGGAACTTCTTCGCCAGCTTGCGGTACGCTGATTTGATGTCGTCGGGGCCGGCTTTCTTCTCCACGCCCAGGACTTCGTAGTAGTCTCGCTTGGCTGCCAAACGGGTTTAGGCCTCCTGTCTTGATTAAAGTGAGAAAGGATTTGGGCGCGCCGCCTGGTACGCAGCGCGCCCCCTCATGCTCCTTTGGTTTTAAGGCTTCTTGTCGTCCTTCACTTCCTTGAAGTCCGCGTCCACGTAGCCGCCTTCCTGGGAAGCCTGGCCTCCCTGCTGGGCGGAACCATCCGGGCTGCCGGCATCTCCGGGGCTCTGGGTGCCCGCACCCTGCTGGCCGGCGGCCGCCTGCTGCTCGGCCTGGTACTTCGCGCTGGCGTCCTGGTAGAGCTTCGTGGAGACCTCCGACACGGCCTTGGTCAGCTTGTCTATCTCGCCCTTGACCCTGGTTGCATCCTTGGACTTCATGGCCTCCTCGAGTGCGGTTATGCCGGACTCTATCGACGCCTTCTGCTCGGCGGTCACCTTGTCGCCGAGCTCCTCCAGCATCTTGCGGGTGGAGTAGACGAGCTGGTCCGCGCGATTCATCGTGTCTATCTCCTCGCGCTGCTTTTTGTCCTCGTCAGCGTGCTTCTCGGCGTCCTTGACCTTCTGCTCTATCTCCTCCTTCGAGAGGTGGCTGGAGGCGGTGATGGTTATGCGCTGCTCCTTGCCGGTGCCGAGGTCCTTCGCGGAGACGTTGACTATCCCGTTGGCATCGATGTCGAACGACACCTCGACCTGCGGAATCCCGCGCGGCGCGGGCGGTATCCCGACGAGGTGGAACCTTCCCAGCGTGATGTTCCCCTGCGCCATCTCGCGCTCTCCCTGTAGGACGTGTATCTCTACCGATGTCTGGAAGTCCGCCGCGGTGGAGAATATCTGGCTCTTGCGGGTCGGTATCGTCGTGTTGCGGTCGATGAGCTTCGTCATGACCCCGCCCAGCGTCTCGACGCCGAGCGACAAGGGCGTGACGTCCAGCAGGACGATGTCCTTGACCTCGCCGCCTATGATTCCGGCCTGTATGGCCGCGCCCATCGCGACGCACTGCATCGGGTCGACCCCGCCCTCGGCCTTCTTGCCGATTATCTTCTCGAACGTCTCGCGGACGATGGGCATCCTCGTCGGCCCTCCGACCAGTATGACCTTCCCGATTCCCGAGTACTCGAGCTTCGCGTCCTTGAACGCGTCCTCGATGGGCTTCTTACAGCGGGCCAGTATGGGAGCGACAATCTGCTCCATCTTCGCGCGCGTGAGCTTCGTCTCGATGTGCTTCGGCCCCGTGGCGTCCTGGGTGATGAACGGCAGGCTTATCGTAGAGATCATCGAGCTGGACAGGTCCATCTTGGCCTTCTCGCAGGCGTCCCGTATCCTCTGCAATGCGCCCTTGTCCTTCGAGAGGTCGATGCCCTCCTGCTTCTTGAACTCCGCCAGGATGTAATCGGACAGCAGTCCGTCCATGTCCGAGCCGCCGAGCTGCGTGTCGCCGCTCGTCGATACGACTTCGAAGACGCCGTCACCGATGTCCATTATCGTCACGTCGAACGTTCCGCCACCCAGGTCCAGGACAACGATTTTCTGGTTTCCGGCCTTCTCGAGGCCGTAGGCGAGCGCCGCTGCCGTCGGTTCGTTCACTATCCTTATGACGTCCAGTCCGGCTATCTTTCCGGCGTTCTTGGTCGCCTGGCGCTGGTTGTCGTTGAAGTAAGCCGGAACCGTGATGACGGCCTTCTCAATCTTCCCGCCCAGGTACGCCTCGGCGTCGTGCTTTATCTTCTGCAGCACCATCGCGCTTATCTCCTCGGGCGAATAGGTCTTGTCGTCGATGGTGACGCGGTAGTCCGTGCCCATCTTCCTCTTTATCCTCGTTATCGTGCGCTCAGGGTTGAGCACGGCCTGGCGCTTGGCCGATTCTCCGACCAACCGCTCGCCGTCCTTCGTGAACGCCACAACGCTCGGGAAGTTCTTCCCGCCGTACGTGTTGCCCTCGGCGCTCGGTATCACGACCGGGCGCCCTCCCTCCAGGTACGCCGCCTCGCTGTTCGTCGTGCCCAAGTCTATTCCTATTATTTTTGCCATTTTTCTCACTCCCTTATCTCCACTGTCGATTTCTTCGAAACTTTAACCTTCGCGCAGCGCAGCACCTTTCCGTTTAGAACGTACCCGCTGCGAATCTCGCCCTTGACGGTCCCATCGTCCGCCTCGTCGTCGCTGACCTGCTCGACCGCCTCGTGCCAGCGCGGGTCGAACGCGCACCCGGCCGTCTCGACGCGTTTCAGACCGTTGCGTTCGAGGACCGACCAAATCTGGTCCCTCGTCATCGCCACGCCGTCGCGGAGCTTCTTGAGGTTCTTCGCGGCTTTTGCCGCCTCGAGCGCCCTGTCCAGATTCTCCACGGGCTCGATGATTTCCACGATGATGCGCTCGGCCGCGGCCTTGGACAGCTCCTCGCGCTCCTTCAGGATTCGCTTGCGGTAGTTGTCGAAGTCCGCCATCGTGCGCTTGAGCTGGTCAAGGTAGCCGGCGGCGTCGGCCTCGGCCTTCGCGAGCCTGGCTTCAAGGTCCATGGCTGCGGCCGGCTGGCTCGCTCCTTGCGATACCGCTTGCTGCCGTTCCCCGCCTTCGTCCATTTCCTCCTCCTGTCTTTCGCGTGTCATCGTATCACTCAATCTTTATCCGCTTCTCCGAACCGTGGTTAGACTTGCTCAGCGATATGTCGAGCACGCCGTTGTTGTACGTCGCCTTGGTGCTGTCCGGGTCGACGTGCGCCGGCAGATGAACTTCCTTGAAGTAGCGCCTCTCGGCGGAATCGACCTTTATCTTGAGCACCTGGCCGAC
>DAIRED010000246.1:0-3399 GCA_036795795.1 Thermoplasmatota archaeon
TTTATCACTTCCGTTATCGTGTCTATCTTCTTCCGGTCTCTCCCCTCGCTGAAGTTCGGCACGCACTCGACTATCTTCATGTCGGACCCTCGCGGGTGGATTGACTTCCGGGTATAAGGGTTTGGCCCGAAATGTCGCCCGCACCTGCGGTAGGTTTGGCGGGCGCAGGCCGGCCCTGGCAGCGGCAAGCGGACCCCCGGGTACCAGGCGGCAAAATCCTTATTAACCCCCTCCTCCTCCCCCGCTCTGCGATACCCATGAAAGACGAAGTGGCTTGCAGCTCCTGCGGAATCAGGCTCATAGGCAACAAGGACACCAGCTTCACGTGCCCGGACTGCGGAGCGGTCAAGATGGGCCGCTGCGAGCAGTGCAGGGACCAGAGCATCGTATACAAGTGCCCCAAGTGCGGTTTCGCGGGACCGTGAGCACATGGGCGACGTGCTGATTTTCTTCCAGGCCGCCCCGGAGGGGCTGGAGACCGATTTGAACAAGATGCGCGTCAGCCTGGAGGCCGCCGCCAAGAAGCACGGCAAACTGCCTGGGCCGATAGAGGAGAAGCCGCTGGCATTCGGTCTGAAGGCGCTCATCGTCAAGGTCATCATCCCCGACAAGGCCGGCCTCATGGACCAGCTCGAGGCGGACCTGCGGGCGGTCGAGGGCGTGAGCAACGTCGAGACGCTGGACATGAGCCTCATCTGAGGTGCGCCCCAGCAAGCGGTTTTCGAAAGTTTAATTAGCACCGACGGGTTTGTGCAATCGTGGCCAAGCACCAGAAGTTCGACCGGATGAAGCGCCAGCGCCAGGAAATCGCCGCAGGGCGAATCGAGACCCTGATGTCGCTCGCCGACGGGCGCGGGAGGGCGCACGACCTCAGGCTCGCCTCGCGCTACGTCTCGCTGGCGCGCTCCATCGGGATGCGCTACAACGTGCGGCTGCGAATCTCGGAGAAGCTGAGGGTGTGCAAGGGGTGCGGGGCTTACCTGCAGCCCGGGATAACGCTCAGAGTGCGGATGGGCAGGCGGGCCGTGGTCCGCACGTGCCTCGAATGCGGGGACATTAGGCGAACGCCGATGAGGGGGAAGTGAGAAAAATGGAATCGAAAATGCGCGCAGGATTGAAGGGGAGGGCTCAGGCAATCGAGGTCACGCTCCGCGTCGGAAAGGCGGGGCTCACCGAGACGCTCGTCGAGGAGCTCAAGCTCCAGCTCAAGGACCGCAAACTCGTGAAGGTCAGGATACTCAAGGGCGACGTTGCCGAGATTGCTGGCAAGCTCGCCGAGGACGCGGGCGTGCAGCTCGTCGAGGTCCGCGGAAAGACCGCAGTCTATTGGAGAAGGTAGGCCGCTCGCGGGGGCGATAGCTCGCCGATTTTTTGTGCGGGGCTTACACAAATTTTAATAGCGCAGTCGCGCATGTGAGCGCCGGGATTGCACTCGCTCTTTCGGCGAAAGCTATCTTTCGGGGTAAAAGGATGGGTTCGGGGGACGCCTCAATCGCGATACGCTCGTATTTCGAGGGCATCGAGAGGGAGCTGGACAAGGCGTACGACGCGGCGCGCGCCGCCCGCGCCAAGGGGTTCGACCCCGCACCGGACGTCGAGGTGAAGCGCACGCGCGACATGGCCGAGCGCGTCGAGCGGCTGCTGGATGTTCCGGGCGTGGCGAACGAGATTCGCGAGCTCGCGGGAAAGCTCAACAGGGAGGAGCTCTCCATCGAAATAGCAAAGCGCACGGCGAAGATGGGCGGGATGGAGGTCGAGGAGGCGCTGGAGAAGAGCGTGCGCGTGGGGCTGGCAATACTCACCGAGGGCATCCTGGTCGCGCCCATAGAGGGCATCGCCAAGGTCGCCATCCGCCGCGAGCCCGACGGTTCGACGTACGTCGCAGTCTATTTTGCGGGCCCGATACGCTCCGCCGGCGGCACGGGGCAGGCCATGAGCGTCCTGCTGGCCGACGTCGTGCGCAGGGAGCTGGGAATCGGCGCGTACAAGGCCACGAAGGGCGAGATTGAGCGCTGGAAGGAGGAGATTCCGCTGTACAAGCAGGCGCAGCACCTGCAGTACTCCCCGTCGAACGAGGAGATAGACCTCATCGTCGGCAACTGCCCCGTCTGCATCGACGGCGAGGGGACCGAGGACGTCGAGATATCCGGTTTCAGGGACCTGCCCCGGATTGAGACGAACCGCGTGCGCGGCGGGGCGTGCCTCATCATCGCCGAGGGTCTTTCCCAGAAGGCCGCGAAGATACTGAAGCACGTCAAGAAGCTGAAGATTGACGGCTGGGAGTTCATCGAGGAGCAGCTTAAGAAGAAGGGCGGCTCGTCGTCGGACGGGGACGCTTACAAGCCCAACTGGAAGTACATGCGCGACCTGGTCGCTGGGAGGCCGGTGCTGAGCCACCCGAGCAAGAAGGGCGGTTTCCGCTTGCGCTACGGCAAGTCCAGGACGAACGGCCTGGCCGGGCTGTCGATGCATCCGGCCCTCATGCCGCTGCTCGGCGACACGCTGGCAATCGGGACGCAGATAAAAATCGAGCGCCCGGGGAAGGCCGGCGTCGTGACGCCCTGCGACGAGCTGGAGCCGCCTCTGGTGCTGCTGAAGGACGGGTCGCTCGTCGAAGTCGAGACAGTCGCCGAGGGGAAGCGCTTGTACCCGAAGGTCGACAAGATAATGGACCTGGGCGAGCTTCTCGTGCCATTCGGGGAGTTCCTGGAGAACAACCAGCCGCTGGCGCCCGGTGCTTTCGACGTCAACTGGTACAGGGCGCTCTGGGTGGCTTCCGGGACAGCACCCCCCGAGAACCTCGAGTCCCCATCGTTCGCCGAGGCGATGGCCTGGTCGAGGGAGCGCGGCCTGCCGCTGCACCCCAAGTTCAACCTCTTCTGGCACGACCTCAAGCCCGAGGAGATATTGCGCCTCTCCAGATTGGTGGAAGAAACGGGCTCGGTGGACGGGAGCGTCCTCAGACTGGGCCTCACCGACGAAGCGAAGGCGCTGCTCCTGTGCCTGGGTGCGCCGCACTCGGTCGAGGGGAAGCAGATAATAGTCGGGCGCCACTCGGAGGCGCTTATCGCATGCCTCGGGCTCGCGCCCGAAGGGAAAAAACTCGTGCGAAAGGTCGAAGCAGTCGCAGGGGCGGACGCGCTGGCGACGGTCTCGGCGATGGTTGGCGTCGCAGTGAAGGCGCGCGGCCCGACCCGCATCGGCGCGAGGATGGCGAGGCCAGAGAAGGCCAAGGAGCGGGAGATGAAGGTATTGGTTCACGCACTCTTTCCCGTCGGCGAGGCCGGCGGTTCGCAGAGGCTCTTCTCGGAGGCGATGAAGGGGCCGAAGCCGGCCGAGGTGGAGATGGAGGAGCGCGGCTGCTACTCGTGCCACACCGTGAGCCAAATGAGGACTTGC
>DAIRED010000247.1:0-3397 GCA_036795795.1 Thermoplasmatota archaeon
AGCGCTGCGCATTGGACCAACGTGCGCTCGTCGGCCGGGATGTCGAGCGACTTGGCCATCTCGCCGGCAACGTGCGCCGTGCCGACCGAGTGCTCGAAACGCGTGTGATTGGCTCCTGGAAAAACGAGGTAGGCCAGGCCGAGCTGCCTGATGCCGCCGAGGCGCTGGAAATCGTAGGTCTCCATGAGGTCGCGGAGGACGCCATCGACGCGCACGCTCCCGTGGACCGTGTCGTGGATTATCTTGAACTTAGCCATGCGGGAGGGATGGCGCCATCGTTATTCAAATTTTCTAAAAGGTAAATGGAAAGGGATTTGAGCTCCTCCCGTGCGCTCACTGGGTCTTTTCTTCAGGTACGATGCGGAGCTGTTTTGGCGTCAACACCGGCTTTCCCATCGGAAGGATGTTGTAGCCCGTCATCGTGTTTAGCATCACTGCGGCCGAGCAGTAGAATGCGCATATCGATGCGCCGAGCTCAGCCCATCCAGCGAACTTGCCCCAGTCAGCCCATGTGTCGGGGAAGAAGATGCTCATGATGAGCCCGACGAACAGCAGGTTCACGAAGGCCAAGAGTGCAAACAAGCCCTTGTTAAGGGTGAGTGCCGCGACGGTCATGTACATCGTGAAGACCAGGTATCCAATGAAGACGAAGCCGAGGTGATCAAGGTAGTTAGCGGCCGATATGTTGTTCTCGAAGGCAAACATGTATGTCAATCCGAGCCCGAGCCAGAAGAACCCGTATCCTCCGAAGACCGTAGCCCCGAAGACGTTGTTGCGCCTGAACTCCATGATCGAAGCGATCAACTGCGGGATCGCACCCAGCATGAAGGCCCAGGGCACGATGAAGAAGCTGTTGTAATCCCCATCGACCCATCCCAATTTCACAGCGCCCGCGACGAGGGTCGCAATGGCGAACCCAAGGAGACCGAATGCCGCCGGCTCTGCCGTGGTCAATTTCATCTCATTCTGCTCTGTCATCAACTTTCCTCCTAATTGTTTACCTGCGGTCCTTTGCTGGCCCGCAGTTGTTATATACCGATAAGCTAAATGAGGATTTAAAGCTTTCCATCCTTTGCCTTCTTGTTTAGCCTGGCCTTCCGCTCCTTGGTGTTGAAGCCAGTCGCGCGCTCCAAGAAATTGTTCCAGCGGCGGATTGTCTCGAGCGCGAGCGCGTCGTCGACCGGCTTCATCTTGGTCGAGGCCTCGAGCGAATTCGGGGACTTCGCTAGAGCGATGCCGTCCTCTATCGCCCCGAAGGCGAACTTGACCGTGCCGTCGGGATGCGCCTTGGCATCCCCGAATATCTCGATAGCGAGCTCAGCAAGCTTCGTCCCCTCGATGTTGGCGAAGTGGCCCTTTTTGATGTCGTAGTCGGTCATCGGTATCGCTGCGGCATTGCGCAGGAAGTTAAAAGTGTTTTCCATGTCGGAAAATCAATTGGCTCAAGGTTCGAAAAATGTGGTTCTTGAGCTAGATACGGACGTTCTCCTTGTTCGGTGAATGACGGAGACCGCACGTCCTATCCCTTCTCCCTTTGCTGGAACAACCATATATCTATTGGCCTGAAAGATTGACGGATAAGGGTTTCAGGCCAGATACGCCCTAACTCCCCGCAGGGTATATGTCACAAACCGTTAGGGCTATCCCTTCCCCCTTTGCATTTATTAAAAATTTATGCGGGAGAAGGGATTTGAACCCTTGGACCACTAAGGACTAGACCCTCAATCTAGCGCCGTTGACCAGGCTTAGCTACCCCCGCATGGGTGGATGGGGGAATCTCTGCCCCCATATAAATTCTACTTCTCCCAGCCCTTTCTTTGAGTCTCGCCTCGCCGGCTCAGCCTTCGCAAAGAAAGCTCTGTGTGGAAAGAAACTCTGGCTTCGCCAGCTCTGCTCGACCGTACCTCCTGCGGGAGGCTGCGGTCTCCGAGTCGTTGGGAAGTGGGATAGGGGTGGGTGGATAGGGGGAGATGGGCGGGCAGCGTACGTTTGGAAATGGGTTCGAAATTACTCTTCCATCTCGCCGACCGCGTCGCGCAGCTCCCCGAAGGCGCCCTCGAGGTACTTCAGCGCGTACAGAAGCGCGTCCTTCGGCGGCACGGCGCCGTCCGTCTCGAACTTGAATATGACCTTCGTCGAGTCCTCGGCCAGCGTTATTGCCTTCTGCGGGCAGACCTCGACGCAGGTCTTGCAGAGCGTGCAGTCCTCCAGGCGCTCGACTACCGCCTTGCCGTCCTTCTTCGCCAGGACGTCGCGCGGGCACCTTTTGACGCATTCGCCGCATCCGTCGCACTTCTTGCTCACGGTGAGCGTCGGGTAGTAGCTGTATCCGACCGCGTGCGTGGCCTGCCACTTGGCGTGATCGCGGCCCATTCCCAGCGTCGCCGTTGCGTAGACCAGCAGAGCCTCGCCGTCGGCGAGCTTCGTAATCGGTATGAGGGCATCCTTGACGCGGAGCTTGTCGTCCCCCAAGGGCTCGAGGTCTCCCGAGTACACGACGTTCGGACCCTTCTTGTTCAACGAGTACATTATCTGGCAGTTCGGGCAACCCTCGCCCTTGCACTTGCACTCGCTCTTGAGCGAGTAGAGGTCCAGGTCCGTGGGGATGGGTATGAGCGCGAGCCTGTGGGCGATCATCTCATCGAACAGCGGGGCGGTGCTCTCGAACGCCTTGCCGTCCTCGTCGCTGATGGTGCCCAGATGGAACTCCACGTCGCTGATGGCCATCTTCGGGACCTCGGCCATCATCGCCCGCCTTATGGTGTTCATGAAGGCTGGCGTGACGTCCGATAGGACGAACCTCGCCTGCATTTCCTGGATATCGACCTTTTCAATCTTCATGCTGACACCTTAGACGCGCCTTCCGCGCCTCCCGCCCTTCTTCTTCGTGCCGTCGTGCGGCAGCGGCGTGACGTCCTCGATGCGCCCGATGCGGACGCCCGCCCTGGCCAGCGACCGAATCGCCGCCTGCGCGCCCGGTCCGGGCATGGGCTCCTTGTTGCCGCCCTGCGCCCTGACCTTGATGTGGAGCGTGTCGAAGCCCTTCTCCTTGATGGTTTCGGCGATCTTCTCGGCCGCCTTCATCGCGGCGTATGGGCTCGCCTGGTCCTTCTGGGTCTTGACGACCATTCCGCCGGTGCACTTGGTAATCGTCTCGGCACCAGTCTGGTCGGTCACCGTGATAATGATGTTGTTGTACGACGCGTAGATGTGCGCCACTCCGATCTTGGTCATTGCGCTCCCTCCTTCTTATCGGGCTGCGGCGCCGCTGCGGGTGCCGCTGGTGCTGGCGCTGCTGGCGCCGGTTCCGGTTGCGGGGCCGCCGGCTCGACGGCCGGACCCGGGTCCGCGCGGTTCTCCGGCAGCGGGGCGTTCTCGTCCCTCGGCCGGGCCGGGT
>DAIRED010000248.1:0-3392 GCA_036795795.1 Thermoplasmatota archaeon
TGCTCGTAGCCTTCCTTCTTCGCCTGCGAGGCGAAGTACGTGGGCAATTCGTCCAGCGCGCCCAGCGCCACCATGTTCCGCAATATGTGCCGGTCCAGTATCGCCAGCTCCGAGCCCTTGCCGACGTTGCGCAGGAAGTGGCTCGCCTCCTTGTAGTTCATGCCTATGACGTTCGCGACCAGCCATTCGCGGATTTCGCGCGGGCCGCCGAGGCGCTCCAGGGTTTTTCGTACCCGAAGCTCCCCGTTATTCGTGAAGAGTTTCTGCGCCTCGACGACGTAGCGCCCCTTGTTGCGGTGGAAACGTACACCGGACATATTGGCCGAGATGCGCGCTGGCTTTCTGCACAGCAGCAGGTCGCGCTCGACGAGCGAGCAGACTGCCGCCCAGCAGCTTTTCGCCTTCGACTGGGGAGTGAAAAGGCAGAAAGAGAGTTCCGCGAAGAGCGCCTCGTCGGACCAATCGCGCCAGACCGCCTCGAATTCGCGGAGGCGATTCTCGATTAGAGGCTTGACACGGGCGTAATCAAGCTTGATTTCGCACGCGAGCGACTTCGCGTTAGCCGCGCTTGCGCTCGGCTTGCGATTTTCACTCATACTATGGGTTCCTTATTCGGCTACCAGTTGGTGTCCTGCAGCTCGAAATAGGCCTTCGGGTGCGCGCACGCCGGGCAGAGCTCGGGGGCGCCGGCGCCCTCGTGTATGTACCCGCAATTGCGGCACTTCCACTTGACGACCTTGTCCTTCTTGAAGACCTTGTCCATCTGGATGTTGTTCATAAGCGCGAGGTAGCGGGCCTCGTGGTGCGCCTCGACCTTCGAAATGTTGCGGAAGACCAGCGCGACCTCCGGGTAGCCCTCTTGGTCGGCAATCTCGCCGAAGTTCTTGTAGAGCGTGGTCCACTCGAGGTGCTCGCCGGCGGCTGCGGCGCGCAGGTTCTCCTTGGAGTCGGCGATGACGCCGGCCGGATATGCTGCCACAATCTCGACGTCCCCGCCCTCGAGGAATTTGAAGAAGCGCTTGGCGTGCTCCTTCTCGTTGTCGGCGGTCTCCGTGAAGATGGCGCTTATCTGCTCGTAGCCTTCCTTCTTCGCCTGCGAGGCGAAGTACGTGTACCTGTTCCGCGCCTGCGACTCGCCCGCGAAGGCGGCCAGCAGGTTCTTCTCAGTCTTCGAACCCTTCAATGATTTCATTTCATTCACCTTGAATCCCTGGAAAGCGAACGAGATTAAATAATAGTATCCCCAAATAAATGTCGAGGGTTGATTGGTTTAGAAACGGATCCCAACGTCGTTCCAGGTTTTCTGATAGTCGCTCATTCCGCGAGTTTCTTATCGATGAGCGCACCGACCTTCTGGGTCATCAAAATCAAGGCTTCCGTAGAATTATGAAGCTCAGATGTAAGTTTGGCCATATCTATTTTTACCGTTTTTATGTCCTGGCCGATCTCGCCATATCTAGTTTCCAGAGTGTCGAAACGCGTGTTCATGTCGCCATGCATCGACTTGACCTCGTTTTTTACCTCTGTTAAGCCATTATTAGTTTGTTTAAACCCGCCCTTCAAGTCGGCGTGCATCGCCTTGGTGTCTTGACGAGATGCTTTAACCTCGTCTTTTACAGACCTTACTTCGTCTCTGGTTGCACCCATATAAAGTATGCCCGCGCCCATCCTGTCCCCGATTTCTTCCGAAGTGCTACCATACTTTATATCGAAATATTTGAACTTCCCTGCGGCCTTGCCAGTTTTGATAACGCTGACGTTTTTAACATCTATAAAATCCTTCTTTACCTTTATCGCCTTCTGGAACTTCCCAATAATCGCGTCCTCGCCCTCGCAAACAATCTGTACCGACCCGTCCCTCATGTTCTCGACGGTGCCAACTATGCCAAGTTCCCTGGCCGCATCCTGCACGAAGTCCCTGTAACCGACCTTCTGGACCTCGCCCGTTGCCTGGAAAACCACCCGCTTTTTCACTTGCGCACCCACTATCCTCATTCCCCTGCGAATATATAAACATGCCGTTATCTTATTTGCTATGGCCAGCTTCCTGGAAAACCGTAGATTCCGTCTGGACTGCAGATGCAATTGATTACGGTCCAACGTGCGACGAAAGCCTTGCGAAGGGCATGGACTTCGTCTTACATGTCGGACCATGAAATCTAAAGCATTACGGTCCAGCATGCATCAGCGGATTGTAATCGTCGTAGTCGTCCATCTTCTCAGCGTTGACCCGCTCGGCTTCCAGTATCCGGTAGTGGTTGTTCTCCATCGCGGCGAAGTAGCGCAGCGTGTCAGAGACTTGCTGGTTGTCCTTGACCTTTTCCGACAGGCCTAGGTAGAAGCTCTGCGCGGCCAGCTCCGCCTTCATCGCCTGCTCGAACACGTGGACTAGCGCCGGGGGGCTCACGTCGTCGAAGGCTATCTCCGGGAGCGGTATCGGGCTCTTGTCGGGCAGGACCAGCTTCGCCCCTGGAAAGTACGTCTCGTGCATCTTCACAAGTATCTTCCGGTGGCGCTCCTCCTCGCCCGCGAGGAACTTCAATCGGTCGTGCAGGAAGGCGTTCCTCACCCGCGCGGCCAGCTTCATGTAGAGCGCGTGCGACTCGACCTCGCTCTTTATCGCCGTGACGAAGGCGTCCTCGAGCTTGTACTTGCCGAGATCCATCGCGTCCATGGCAACCATTCCCCGGTTCATGCCCCGGCCTCATATCCCGTAGAACCGGGAACTGGGAAAGCGAAGATCGGAACGCGCGCCCCCATCTGCTGGTCGAACATGAATAGACCGTTCGGGTCCTTGCCGATGAGCTGGAGCTTCTTCACCGCCTCATCCGTCTGCGATTCTTCCTCGACCTGCTCCTTCACGTACCACTGGAGGAAGTTGAAGGTCGCGTGGTCCTTCTCCTTGATTGCCATGTCCACGAGCCCGTCTATCATCACCGTTACCGACACCTCGTGCGCGTAGGCATCCCTGAACACTTCGAGAGGCGACTTCCAGGACAACTTTGGCTTCTCTATTGCCGCCAGCACCGTGCGTCCGCCGCGTTCGTGTATGAAGTCGTATATTTTCATGGCGTGGAATAGCTCCTCCTTCGCCTGGGCGCCCATCCAAGCCGCGAGGCCCTTGAGGTTCACCGATTCGAAGTGCGAGCCCATGGATAAGTAGAGATATGCCGCATAGAGCTCGGCATTGACCTGCTTGTTCAGAGCGGTCTCCATCTTCTTGCTCAGCGCCATTTGCTCACGCCTTCCAGAGACCGTGGATGTTGCACAACTCGCGCGCCGTCAACTTCTCGCCGCCGCACAGGAACTGGGCCTCGGGCTTGTCGCCCGGCTTGAGGTGCTTCCTCTGCATCCTCGTGTGCTTCAGGGGCTAGGTGCGGAACGGTGCCTCC
>DAIRED010000249.1:0-3369 GCA_036795795.1 Thermoplasmatota archaeon
ACACGTGACCGCCCTCGGCGTCCACGCCGCCCACGACGAGCTGCACCCAGTACGGGTAGTACTTCGAACCGTTCAGGATGTTCGACAGCAGCGTCGAGGCCGCCTTGATTGTCATCGGGCTTCCCCGCTTCATCTTGTACAACTCGACCTCGGCCATCAGGTAGCGCGCCAAAACCTGCGCGTCCCCGACGAGCCCCGCGACGGTCAGGCCGATGGAGTCGTCTATCTTGAACAGTTTCTGCGTCGTCTTGTGGGCAATCAGCGTGCCCATGGTCGCCCTTCGCTCAGTTCCCATGACCACTCCGTCCTTGCAGACAATCCCCACGGTGGTCGTACCTTTCTTCAGTTCTGAATTCATGTCTTCTTTCATAAGATGCACCTCAAAAGCGCACCAACCGAAATCGATGTTCCCGCGGTCACCAAAAGGTCACCGCAGCCATAATTCCACACGGGCAATCGCGCTGGTATTATTTATATTTTTCTCACGACATTATCGCAACGCCCAGGTGTAAAATCGTATAAAAAAGGTTTTGACGAACGGTCCGACCGATTGCCCGCTGGCTACTTCTCCTTCTTCTCGGCCTTCTCGGGCTTCTTGTCGTCGGCCTTCTTCTCTTCGCCTTCTTTCTTCTCGCCCTCGACCGGGGCCGCCGCGCCATCCGCCGGCGCGGCCGTGCCCGCCGCGGCTGCGGCCGCCGCCGCCTTCTTCGCGGCTTCCTCGGCCTTCTTGGCCATGCCCGCCTTCAGCAGTTCCTCGTGCTCGCGGCGGCGCTTGTCCATCTCGGCCTTCGAAATGTACTTGGAGGCCTCCTTGTTGCACCTCTTGCAAAGCCCCATCATGTTGGTCAGCCTTCTCCTCTCGCATCCCTTGCAGACTATCAACGACTTCATCTCAATCCCTCATTTCGCGACGAATATGTGGTACTTCTGGTCGGCTTCGGCCAGCTCCATCTCTATTCTCTTTGCTATCAGCTTCTCGGGGTGCCTCACCGCCGAGACGCGCTCCTCGATGTCCTTGAAGTTCGTGAAGGGGCGCTTCTTGCGCTCCTCGAGGACGGCCCACATCGTCTTCTTCCCCAGACCGGGGAGGAGCTCCAGCATGTGGAACCTCATCGTTATCGGGCGGGACTCGTTGTAGAACTTCACGAAGTCCGCCTCTCGCTCCAGCACAATCTTCTGGAGCACGAACGGGAGCTCGCCCTGCGCGGCGTTCGTGAGCTCCTCGTACTTGATACGCCTCTTGACGTGGAGGATCTCCTTGCGGAGCGGGACCTCCTTTCCGATATATACTACATCTCCGGCCGTCAGGGTGACGTTGTCCTTGGGGACCAGCTCGAACAGCTTGAACTGGAACGGACCGACGGCGTACGCTACGGGCTCGCGCCTGAAGCGCCTGTCGTCCGGCATGCCCTGGGGCATGAAGTCCAAGATGTGAGCCAGGTCTTCCATTTCGTCCCCCTACAGCACCTTCTTCACTTTCTCGATTATCGCCTCGGAGTCCGCCTCGCTGAGGTCGAACTTCTCCTTCGCCAGTATCGACCTGAGCTCTTCAGGCGATTGGGGCAGGAGGTCGGCTATCTTGCATGCGACCGGCTCGGTGATGTTGTCGCCGAGATTCATCAGCTCGTTGACGAGCTTCCTGGAGGTCTTGGCGTCGGTCTTGACGAACTGCACCGCGTGCGCCGCCGCCATCTTCTGGAACTCGTTGAGCTCGCGCTTTGCGCCCTCGGTGTCGAGGAGCTCCTTTACCTCTGCCAGTGTGAGAAAACTGTCTGTCATCGTCCTACCTCCATTCAGGCCTTCCTCATGTGCTCGGGCAGTACGACGACCTGCTTGACCTTGTTCCCGATCTTGACGTCCATAAGGTACGCGCGGCCCTGGTTGCCGACGACGCGCCCGGTCTTGCCGTGGAAGCACGTGTGCGGCCGGCCCTTGCGTATGCTGGGGTCCAGTATTATCGAGGCCAGCTCGCCCATTTCGTACTTCTTGAAACCCCGCGTTATCGGCGACAGGCCGCGCTCTCTGGCCGGCCTGTGCAGTATGCCACGGGTCCTCTTGTTCATTCCTTTTGAGCTCTTCATTTTTATCCCTCTGTTCCTGTGTCCATGACTTCCAGGGACTTCACCGCGCAACCGACACCCAGCAGCTCCGCGACGCTCGGTTTCGTCCGTCCCGAGTCGCCGTGGACCAGCTCCTTGATGTACGTCCCGGTTTCCGCCGTGACGCTGAGGACCGCCTCGCCTGCGCTCCAGCGCACGACGCTGACGTCCCTAACCACCCTCCGCCTGTGCCTGTCGGCTCTGCGGTGAGAGACACGGCTGGGGGTCCGCTGCACGATTTCGCGTCCTCGCAATAAAGCAACTACTTCATTAACCTTTGCTTCTTCCACGGGGGCGTCGAACGCCACGGTCACGTGGTACCTCTTGTCCCCCCTGGCCTCCTTCAGCTCGGAGACCTGGGTACCGTCCGAAGGCCGCAGCCCGGACACTTCCACGCCTTGCCCGCTCGAGTTGACCTTGGCCTCGACTGCCGCGTAATCGACCCCCCTCTTCTGGGGGGCCCGGATTTCCAGCACGAAGGGCCGGCCGTCGCCGAGCATCAAAGCATCGACGTCCTCGCGCCCCATCCCGTGGAAGTAATGGTCGCTTCCGCCGATCTGCTCCATCACCGGGGCGGCGATTATCTCCTCGACGCTGGTCTGGTACATCTTGCCGGTGTTCCCGCATCGCTCGCAGCCGGTCCCGCGGCACGCCTTGCATGGCCACCGGGTCTGGGGGATGCCGCGTATCGTCTTTCGGTACCGACCTCTCAAGAAAAGTGGCGCCACCTGCACGTCGACTGTATCGTACTGTACATCGACGACCATCGTGATGTCCGGGTGCTCGAAGGCCGGCTCCTTCCCAAGCCTCGCCAGGAGCAGCTTGCCCAGCTCGCGGTTGAACTCGGACTTTATCGGCTCGTATGCGTCGGTCTTCAGCTCGCCCCACAGCCGCTCCTCGAACTCGCCGCAGGCCGGGTCGAAGCGCGAGCCTATCAGGAATGTCTTGGAGCCCCACGGCTCCGCGGCCTTCTCGCATATCGCGGCGTAATTGTCGAGCCTGAGGAACACACCGCGACAAATCGGGCACTTGGCTTCCGCCTCGCACTCGTATTTAATAATCGCCGCGACCGCCTCGCCCCTCTGAACGTTGGAAAAGCCCTTGCCGGCCTTGGCGACGGCGCGCCCGAGGCACCTGGCGCATATCTTCGGCTCGGTATCCAGCGCCGCCCGGTCGAGGGCTTGGGCTCTGCTGGACAGTATCTCGGCAAGCTCGTCCAAAATCGCACCGGCCAGTTACTTTGACTTCTTCTCGCGCTTCTCGGCCGTCT
>DAIRED010000250.1:0-3361 GCA_036795795.1 Thermoplasmatota archaeon
GGACCGCCGGCGTTTCGCTGCTGAGCGGAAACGTGGCCGTCGTCGACGACCCTGATTCCGTAGTCCTCGTCGATTTCCACCTGCGAATAGCGGCCGGAGCTGAGCGACTCCAGCAGCGACGAAGTCTTGGCCGCGAGCGCGGGTCCGATGCGCCCGACGACGTGCCTTTTAAAACCGTCCAGCAACTCGACGGTCTTTGCCAGGTACTCGCGGCACACGTCCAGGGCAGCGGCCTCCGACTCGAGCGAGCGGAGCCTTGCGACCTCCGACTTCGCGCGCTCCAGGCGCTCCTTCCTTACGGCCATCTCGCCCCTCGCCCTCTCGACCTCCAGGGCCAGCTTGTGCGCCTTCTCGCGCGTCGAGCGCTCCTCCGCCTCCGCGGCCGCGTGCGCCTCGGTGTCGAATCCCATTTCGGCCATGTCACGCTTCAACGACGCCGCCGTGGTTTTGGCGGTGCCCAGATGCGCGATGGCCTTTGACAGCTCCTTTTTCTTGCCGGGGATGGCTTCGATCGATTTTGACAGCGAAACGTGGCGCTCGTGGGCCTTCTCGAGCGCGCGCAGCTCGGCCTTGAGCGCGGCGTATGCCTTGGGCTCGAATTCCACGTCGCCGAGCTTCGCCAGGCGCTTCGCGTCTTCGTCGGCTGATGCTCCTGCGGCCTTGGCCTCCTCCTCCATCGCCTTGGCCCTGCCGGCCTTCTGTCTGAGCGCCCCGATGGCCTTGTCGATGGCGGCCCTCCTTTTTTCCAGCGCCCGCTTCTGGGCGTCCAGAGATGTGATCTCGTCTTCCGCCTCCTCCGCGGAGGCGCTCGCCGCTTTCAGGGCTCCTACCTTCGCCTTAAGCTCGCGGCTGGTCTTCGAAACAAGTTCGCGGTGGTGCGCTCCCAGGGTTCTCTCGCACGTGGGGCAGACGCCGTCCTCGCCCAGCTGCGAGATGTCGCCTTTCCTCGCCTCCAGGTCGGCGATTTCGGTTTTGAGAGCGCGCTCCCGCTCCCTCTCCGTCGCTGCCTTCGCACGTGCATTCTCCGCATCTCCGGCGAGCGCCCTGGTCTTGCGGTCCAGCTCCCCGGCCTCCGTTTCCAGGCTCGCCGATTTGGCGAGCTCCTTTGCGATCTCAGCCAGCGATTCTCTTCGCCGCGCGATGTCTTCCTCCGCCCTCCTCATGCGCCCCTCCAGCTCCGACTTTTCGGCGCTCCTGAGCTCGAGCGCGGACATCTCCTCGGCCTCGCGCCTTGCGACCGCGTAACGCTTTTCTTCCTTGACCGTCCCCTCAAGAGATTTTGCGTCCGTCAGCAGGGTTTCGAGCTCGGCCTCCAGCCTGCGGACGTTCCGCCCCGCCTCCTCGAAATCCTTCTCGGCCGAGATTGCCTTCTCCCTCAGCACGCCGTGGCGCTTCTGGGTCTTGGCGGAGCGGTCGAGACGCTCCTTGGCCCTCGACGACGCTTCCCGCGCGGCGACCAGAGCCTCGATCGCAGCGTCAAGCTCGACCTGCCTTGCTTCAATTTCCGATTCCGCAACCTCTGATTCTTCGAGTCTAGATGCCAAGGCCGGCTTTCCGGTCTCCGCATCGACGAGCTGGCGCTGGACGAGCGCCAGGTTTTCCTTCGATAGGGAAAGGTCCTTCCTCGCGGCTGCGATAGCTGAATCCAGCGATTCGACTCCGAGCAGGCGCATCACCGTCGCGCGGCGCTCGCCCTCCGTCTGCTTCGAGAGCGCGTTTAGCTCCTTCTGGCGCGCGAATATCGAGGCGAAGAACGCCTTGTAGTCCATGCCCAGCAGCTTCGCCACGTGCTCGGTGACGGGGACCGCGCCCTCGGCGAGGGATTTTCCGGAGCTCTCCAGCGAGGCGGTTATCGCCCCGGAGGCGCTCATCTGGCGCCGGACATTGTATGTCCGCGAGCCCATCTCGAATTCCACCGTAGCCTCGCACTTCTCCCCCTTTCCCGCGCCTTGCCAGATGATGCCCTTCTTGTCGCCGCGCGTGACCTCGGCCTCGTTGCCGAAGAGCGCCCATGCGATGGATTCGACGAGCGTCGTCTTGCCCGCGCCGTTCGGCCCGACGATGGCGACGACCCCTTCGGGAAACTCGATGTCGGCGCGCCTGAAGCGCCTGTAGTTGCGGAGCGATAGCGAGCGGATTATCATTCAGCCCTCCCCGGTGTCCAGCGCGCCTTCGATGTACCCGCGCCCGAGCCTGAGCAGTTCCGTCTTGTCGAGGCGCTCGACGGCCTCGCGCCCCAGGTAATCGGCGAACTCGGAGCGGAGGTCGCCAATCGTTGCGCCGGCCGCCTGCGCTGCCGGGGTTTCGCTATCGGGCTCGACCCTCAGCTCGAAATGGATGGCTCCATCGGCCGCGGCGCGAACGCGCCTGTAGTCCAGACCGTCTGCCTGGCTGCGCGGAATTCCTAGCAGCTTGAGACGCAGAACCTTGCCATCCGGGGCGGATGCGCGGACCTTCTGCTCGGCGGCGGCGACGATATCCGAATTGGACAAGCCCTTGCAATCCAGCTTCCCCAGGTCTACCATCGGCCGGACGTCGAGCGGGAGGAACTCCATCTTCATCTTCGGGACGCTGACCTCGATTGCGCCCTTGGTCTGGCCCGCCTCGCCGAAGCTCATTCGCTCGGTGGAGCCGGCGTACGCCGCGTTCGGCGCCACGACCTTGCTCCCGTGGAAGTGCCCCAGGGCGATGTAGTCCATCTCGGGCCACAGCTGGCCGCTCGGCAGGACGTTCTCGTTGAACTCGCCCATCACGAAGCGCTCCACGCCGCTGACGCCGCAGTGCAGCACCGCCACGTTGGCCTTGCCGGCCGCCGGCGCGACCTTCTTGACCTCCTCGACGAACGCCTCCTGGGTCGCGCAGTGGGGGACGCAATGGATGACTGAATCCCCGAGCTCCACGCGCTCGTAGGCGCCGGCGTAGACGACGCGCACTCCCTCGATGTGCTCGAAGAGGCGGAAGACGCTTCCAGTCTCCCGAAGCCTCGGAGAAGAGTGGTTGCCCGCGATGGCGACGAACTTGATGCCCGCCTCCGACAGGCGGATGATGCCGGCCAGCGCGCAGTGGAGCGCCCTGTTCGACGGGCGTATGGAGTCGAAGAGGTCGCCGGCGTGCAGCACGGCATCGACGCGCCTCGCGAGCGCCATATCGACTGCCTTGCCCCAGGCGGCGAAGACGTCGGTCTCGCGCTGGTTGTATCCGTTCTCGTCCAGCTTCGCGTACGCCGCGTGCCCGAGGTGGGTGTCCGCGACGTGCAGGAAGCGCATCAGTAGAACCCCTTGTCCGCCTTCGCCCGCGGCTTCTTCTGGGCGGCCTGGCCGTTGAGCTCGGCGAGATAGTCCTCGAACTTGTGCACCGAGAG
>DAIRED010000251.1:0-3312 GCA_036795795.1 Thermoplasmatota archaeon
ATCTCTCCCTCTACAATTCCATTAATGTTTGATATCGCTTCCGAAATATATCCCGATACATCCGGAAATTGACTCGTCACATTCTCGAGTTGCCTTGTGAATAATTCAACTCTACCGTTGCTTATATGTGCTTGGACCCTTAAACCATCATACTTGAACTCGAAGGCACATGTGCCAAGCTTATCGAGTATCTCGCGTATACTACCCAACCTCTCGCAAAGCATGGCTCTTATTGGTACTCCGACCGTGACTTTGATTGATGCGATGGCATCTATACCACCTATCGCAAGTTTCTCAGCGACAAGTCCAAGATCTGAACACACATTATATGCACGCTCGATGTCTTCGCGGTTCTCTTTTGTTGCATATGAGCTGGCTAGAGCATCTATTATTGTCATGTCAGCTATTCCAAGCCGAAGTTTTCCAACAACCGTCCTGCAGACATATTTTGCTTCTATTGGCGTAGAATCATGTATCAGCGCAGCTAAAAGATTCCCACGTATATACTGTGCACCTGAGCCCTGTACTTTCGCCATTTTGAGAAGATTGGAAAAAACCATATCTACGGTGAGGGTTTCATGGAATAGTGATCTCTGCATTTTCCTCTCAACTGCATATTTTGCGACATCACCAAGATCCCCGACATTCAGCTGAAGCTCATCAAGCCCAGGAACCCTCGTTGCTTCGTAAATCGACTTCAGGACGAGCCGCTCTGCGAGCCCGAATTCCACGCCCTCGAAATCTGGAGCTACCTTCCCCCTCGTCAGGTAGATAATTTTTTTCACATCAGCTGGGGGGGCTTCCCTTAATAAGGAGGCAAGTATCTGTGCCATTTCAAGGCGTTTCGTTGTCGTTTCCAGCGCCTCGTACGTCTTGGCTATTACCGCGTAGTCCATCGCACTCGAATCCGCTTGGTGGTATTAAATTCCGTCGAGTGCCTGGACCGCAAGCTAGAAATATTTATATACTACAAGCTCTACTTAACCTCCGTAAGAAATCGCAGTTCGCGATGCTTGCGCGGCGAACGCGCATTCACGAGATTCACAGCAGTTGAAGATCACGCGTATGACCTAGGAAGGCATGGAGGGAACGGGCAGTTGTCCCCCCTCTGGCGAGTTCTTACCAAGGAGGAAAAGACATGAACCTAGACCCAAACACCACGAAGTACATGATAAGGTCGAAGATTTCCGCTGATGGAATCGTCGAGAAACCCGACGTCGTCGGCGCGATATTCGGCCAGACCGAAGGGCTCCTCGGGGAGGAGCTCGACCTGCGCGACCTTCAGAAGTCTTCCCGTATCGGGAGGATAGAGGTCGACATAACCGCGACCAAGGGACACGCCGAGGGCATAGTCCTCATACCGTCGAGCCTCGACCAGGTGGAGACCGCGATTCTCGCGGCGTCCCTCGAGACCATCGACCGCGTCGGCCCGTGCAGGGCGAAGATTGAGGTCCTAGCAATCGAGGACGTCAGGATGACCAAGAGGACGCGCATCGTCGACAGGGCGAAGGACCTGCTCACGAAGCTGCTGGAATCTTCGAAGTCCACGTCCGACGACCTGACCGAAGCCGTGCGCCAGTCCGTGCAGGTTCAGGACATCCTGAGCTACGGCACGGAGCACCTGCCGGCCGGCCCGAACATCGAGGACTCCGATGCGATAATCATCGTCGAGGGCAGGAACGACGTCATCAACCTGCTCAAGGCGGGCATCAAGAACGCCATCGCGGTCGAGGGCACGAACGTGCCGGAGACAATCAAGAACCTCTCGAAGGAGCGCGTAGTCACCGCGTTCGTCGACGGGGACCGCGGCGGGGAACTGATTCTCAAGGAGCTGATGCAGGTCGCCGAAGTGGACTTCATCGCCCGCGCACCCCAGAACATGGAGGTCGAGCAGCTCACCCACAAGCAGATAACCAAGTGCCTGAGGAACAAGGTTCCGGCCGAGCAGGGCGCAGACATCATCACCAAGGCCCCGTCCCCCGACAAGGAGGACCGTGAGGCCATGGGTGAGCGCCCGTCAAGGTCCGAGGAGCCGAGGGAGCGCAGGCGCGACGACCGCAGGGACGACAGGCGCGGCCGCGACGAGCCGAGGGAGCGCAGGGAGGAGAGGCGCGAGGAGCCCTCCGCGCCGCGCGAGGACGCCCCCGAGCGCAGGGCGCCCAGGCGCGAGGAACCGCCGAAAAAGCCGAAGAAGCAGCTCACAGAGGAGCAGGAGCTCTTCTTCAAGTCTCTCACCGAGATTTCCGGCACAAGCAAGGCCAAGCTAGTCGGGCCCGACAACGCGGTCCTCGAGGAGCTGGCAGTGCGCGACTTGGCCGAGAAGCTCAAGGGTGAGCCCGCCGAGAAGATAAAGACCGTGATATTCGACGGAATCGTCACCCAGAGGCTCGTCGACCTGGCGGCAGAGAAGAAGATTGCCAACCTGGTCGGCAGCAAGATGGGGAACGTGACCAAGCAGGCCAGCGAGGTCGCGGTCATGACGAAGGCCGACTTCGAGTGAGCGTGGTCCGCATCACCCCGAAGGGAGAGCGCGCAGAGCACGAACCCTCCGAGGGCGAGGCAAAGCCTCTCGACCAGATTGAGAGCACGGCCGACATCCCGATACCGAAGGACCCTCTCAAGAGGGTCATCGGCCAGGACGATGCCATAAAGCTCGCGAGGATTGCCGCAAACCAGCGCAGGCACCTGATGCTCGTCGGTCCGCCCGGAACGGGCAAATCGATGATAGCGCAGGCGCTTGCGCTCCACCTCGCGCGCCCGATGGAAGAGGTGCGCGTCGTCCAGAACCCGGAAAACCCCGAGCGCCCCCTCGTCGAAGTGCGGAGCCGCGAGGAGGCCGAGACGGAGCGAAAGACCGAGGCGGACGCCGGCGGCGAACTGATGGACCCGAAATCCGCGCCAGTCAACGTCGCCGAGCGCCTGGGTTTCAAATGCGTGACCTGCGGGACGTACTCGTCGCCCAAGGAGCGATTCTGCACCAAGTGCACGAGGCCCAAGATGTCGCACATGAGCGCCTCTCCCAACAACCCGTTCGGCGACCTGCTCGGCGGCCTTTTCGAAGTAACGATGGGCGCCCAGGCCGGACACGATCGCGTCACGACTACCAGGAAGCGCTTCGGCAAGGACGAGGTCGTCGTCTACGAGCGCGCAGGCGAGATGATGCGCGTCCTCGACCAGAAGGCCCTCGAGAAGTCGAGGGAGATGGACAAACTCAGCCCGCGCAAAGTCATCATCCCCGTCAATCGGAATCCGTTTATCCTCGCGACTGGCGCGAGCGAGGTCGAGCTGCTCGGAGACGTGCGGCACGACCCG
>DAIRED010000252.1:0-3305 GCA_036795795.1 Thermoplasmatota archaeon
TTCATGACAACCATAGGCGCCCAGATGTTTTTCATATCATAAACGCCACCAATATCTACAACGACGCCATATTCTGACCATACTAGCCCATCTGGAGATTTATATAATATTATCCTACCATTTCCAGAACTAATATCGGTACACCACATTCTATACCCATCTACTGATTTGAGTACGCATGGATCTAGCAAGTTAGATCTTTGTATCAATTGTTTTTGATTTGTCCATGTGAAGCTATTATTATAAACTTCGAGCATTATTTGTTGGTCCATGTGAGAGCCGTCTTTATGAACCATTGCTTCGATGTTTATTGAAACCCCAGCTTTTGGATTCTGGGTGGGGGTAATTACGATATCATTGTTTGTAATAGACACATCTTGCGGAATAACATCGAAATATGCCCACCCAATACCATCCTGCGAGCCTTGAGTGGTCGTCACATAAGCAGTTACCTGACACATCCCATAATAGAACTCATCGGTGATATCCTTGCTAGAGGTAAAAACGCCATCAATTATAGATGCCGCACCAATGTCCATCATTTGATATAATGGTGTTAATATCTTGATGCTGGCCATCCCATCAAACATGGAATCAATCGAACCGTCATCGTTTAATACATTACCTTGGATATTTAAAATATCGCCATACTCGACTTGCGCCTGTACTTGGATTTGTACATTCTTTCGAGGTGTCGCAATCTCTAATGCGGGATCCCCCAGTAAAGTATACATTTCAATCTCATAATTTCTTGGCCAAGAGGTTCCATATTGCCATTTAGCATAATATATTGCATTTCCTACATTACGATCTTCATTTTCAAAAATATTCTCGAAGATATAATTATTAAGGTACCTCAGGGATTGACTTTCTGCATTTTCCGTGGCACCGAAAAACGCAACAGCACCACCATTCGGGTTTTTAACGAAGGCTTCACCGAGACAATCACTCAAGTAGTCAAACATGCCTGTTTGGCATGCCATGCTGAATATCACCGGCCATCGTCCATCGTTTGTTAATGTTTTTGCATGATTGGCAGTATAACCGACGTACCCCCAACCCCCCACCCAACCATGGTCCAGATAATCTACTATTAACTGTCCTTCGTCTATGAAATTTTGTATATCCACTGCGTTCGCGCCAGCGT
The DNA here is from genome assembly GCA_036795795.1 of Thermoplasmatota archaeon. Classification (GTDB taxonomy): domain Archaea; phylum Thermoplasmatota; class Thermoplasmata; order SG8-5; family DAIRED01; genus DAIRED01. The sequence continues at coordinate 1,148 of DAIRED010000252.1, forward strand.
AGTAATATGCTCGATTTACATCATAGGGGGTTAGATATTGGGAATACACTTTTTCCGCTTCCATACTTACACTTAAAAATCCAACGTCTAAACCAGTTGTTAATAAAACATTATTCCTCCAACTCCCAATTATCGGGGTACTTTCATATCGAATACATTTATCGCATAAATTTGTAATTTCATTCGAGTCAGTACCGGCTAGACGCCCAACCTTCAAATCCGGTAAGTGATTTTCGCCATATAATCCATCATCGCCAAGAATGTCAACGTACCAGTTATCTGATGTTGTTGTCTCAGGTCCGTAACCATAATATTCAAATACCCAATTGCCTGGCAATTCATGAGTTGGTACGTCATTTACATCGCCCACCAGTAGTACGTAGGCTGTGTCATACATGTTGTAAAAATCTATTATCGTCTGCTTTACTGCTACATCCATTTCCCCTGGGTAATCGTTATAAATGTCACTCGTTTTTACCATAGCCACACCGAAATTATTGTGGTCCGCCCTCCACTGCGCCAGCTCAATTAACTTCGCGTTGTCGTAGAAATCGTCATGCACTATTATCAAATAATCGACCCATGGGGGGTTTATCCCCGGCGGGTTGTCCCTGAATACCTCGCCCGGTCCAGGATTCGTCGACTCTATGACCCCCCAGTCCGCACTCGCCCCGTAGTTGATTATCAGATTCTCAAAGATGTCGTTGAAGTACCCGCCGTCCGCGCCATCTTCTTGCGGCAGCGCCGCGTTAAGACCAGTCAGCCCGAATTCTGTGGACAGCAATAGCGAGTCGTAAACGCGCAACTCCCTCGTCACGGGGTTGAACTGTATCGGGGAGATTTCCAACAAAATTACGCGGTAGTGCCGGATATAGGTGTCCATCGCGATCGAGACCTGATTCTCGGGGTAGAAGGCGTCTGTTGCGTAGAACGTCTCGTTTATTGCGAATTGTTCGCCAATCATCGGAACAGTTTCGTTCCCTGCCAGTGCCGGCTCAGGAACCGGGTACACGTAATAATCGTTGAGAACATCATACGAGGAACTGAAAACCGTGGGGATTATTTCCGCATCGTACGGCACGGCGACATACTTCCTCAGCACCGGTATCTTCGGCTTCCCAATCTCAGTCGTGTAACCCCAGTCCTTAACCGTGAGGTTCTGGAACACAATACCGGATTCCATGACCGTCATGGATGATAGGTCCGTGGCGTTGAGCACGTTCGCAATTCCCACGCGCAACCTGTCCGACGCCAGCAGCGTCGCGCCGGTGACGTCTTTGTCGACCTCAACCTGCTGCAGGTCGTCCGGGATTCCGTCGCCGTCCAACTCGGCGGATATGAGAAGCTGCTCCTGGTTCTTCCACCACACGCTCAGAAGCCCATCATCGTCGACCTTTAAATTGAATCTAACGTTCCAATGCTTGCTCGTCGTGTTGCCACCAACCTGCGGCAACGTCCACGTCGCACCATTGTCGACGCTTGCGACATAGTAAAAGACCGTTACGTTGCATTCGGGAGTGCCCCAAACGACGTAAATATCGCTAGACGCCATTGTTATCTGCGGAATCAGAGACTTGACGAAGTCAGAGGATATTTTCACCCACACTCCGGCATGCTCTTTCAACCATTCGGATGTTGCCTGGTTTTTCTTCATGACATGTGAATAGTAAGCGCCTGTCCCCTTCGATTTGTCGCTGTTGAACGTGACGTGGAACCCTCCGCTCGGGTCCTTAATATAATCGATATTCGTCACATTCCATCTTGGACCAGGCTTACACGCCATGACGGTCATGGCAGATGACAGAATCATTCCCATTACTATTCCACACGCAATCACTGATCTCAAAATGGACTTCATCTTTCTTCCCTTCCTGGAATGGAGTTGCATCGGAATAGTAGAAGAAGTATTTTAATTATTTGTCGATTCTGAATGGTATTTGAATGACATGATAACCAATATTATGTCTATAAATATACATACCCCATAATTGGAGGTTCTGAGAGATTGCCCGATATATCCACGCTTGACCGCATCCTTATTTATTCCCGCGCCCATCGCCCGCCAATGACCGAGCGGCCGAACCGGATGCTGGGGAACGCGGGCTACGTGGTCGTGGCGAGCCTCGCCAGCAAGGCCATCGGGGCGCTCATCGTAATC
>DAIRED010000253.1:0-3273 GCA_036795795.1 Thermoplasmatota archaeon
GTGGCCGGGGCCGCGCCGCCGCCCTGGATCGCCTTGAGCTGGGACTCGATGCGCTCCGCCTCCTCGTACAGGGGCTTGGCATCGAGCGGGGTGTGGAGCAGGATGCGGTCGATGACCTCGACGACCTTGGCAGCCGCGCGGGCGTCCGGGTAGTCGGGGTGTGCCTCGACCAGCAGCGTGCAGACGTTGAAGTCGCGCCTGTGGCCCTCGTTCAGCAGGACGCCGGCGACGCCGGTGATGACGCCTTCCCGGAACTCCTCGACCTCGTGCTTTGCCAGAAGTTCGCGCATCCAAGGCGTGCTCGCGACGCCGTAGACCTCGACGCCCTCGTCCTTGCACTGCTCGACGGGCGCATCCTCCCGGTCGATGACGACGCCCTCGGGGGAAATCATCATCTTGCAGCGCTGGTCCTCGGCCCAGTCCAGCATCGCGTGCGCGATGGGCTTGACGAGGTTCGCAGGGGGCTGGAACTCGGAGATGAAGACGACGATGCGGTCGGAGCTGCTGTCGTCCCCGTTCCTCTCGCTCGCGTAGATGCGCACGGGGTTCTGCGGCTTCCCCTCGCGCACGAGCGAAACCGTGGGGAAGTACATCGAATCCATGATTCCGATGAGCTCCATCCCGAGGACGTTGATGAGGTAGTTCGCCGCGATGGAGCTGACGAGGCCCACGCTGGGGAACCCGTCGATGACGGTGGCGCCTTTCAGGTCCACCTTCTTCAGCTCGTAAATCGTGATTTCCTCGGTCATGGCGCCCCCTCATCAGCGTCCACGTACATAAAATAAACTCCGCAGGATTCTGGGAATCATGAGGGCGCGGAGGGAGGGGGGAGCGAGGGTTGCGCACAACCTGAGCGAGGACGAGCGAAACTCGTCCGAAGGGCGGGTGGGGGCGGGCGTCACCGCACCGTCGCAAAATATCTTATCATACCATGCGCTTGTCGACCCCGATGCGCCCTCACGTAACCATCAACTGCGCCACGTCCGCGGACGGCAAGATGGCCTCGCCCGACGGTGCGCCGCTGGCGATATCCAGCAGGGAGGACTTCGCGCGCGTGCACCGCCTGCGCGCCGCCTCGGACGCGATACTGGTCGGAGTCGGGACGATACTCGCCGACGACCCGTCGCTCGTCGTGAAGGAGGAGTTCGTCAAAGGCGCGAAGAACCCGCTGCGCGTCGTCCTGGATTCCAACGGGCGGATCCCCGACGGAGCCCGCGTCCTCGACGGCAGGGCTAAGACCGTCATCTTCACCGCCGAAGGTTGCGCCAAGGTGTGGAATGGCGCCGAAGCGTTGCGCGCAGGCAAGGCCCGTGTCAACCTCGAAAAGGTCTTGGACGCTCTGGGAAATTTGGGCGTGAAGCGCCTGATGGTCGAGGGCGGCGGGACGGTCATCCGGGAGTTTCTGCGGCTCAGGTTGGCCGACGAGGTCAAGGTCTTCGTCGGAGAGATGGTTGTCGGCGGGAACGGGCCATCGCTGGCGAAAGTGGGCGGCATCAGGGACATCGCCAGTACCGTGAAACTCAAACTCGCCAGGACCACGCAGATGCCCGGCGGCGTCCTGCTGGAGTACGAGCGCGGATGACCCGCTTCGTCGTCGACGCGATGCTCGGGACGCTCGCCAAGTGGCTGATGGCGCTAGGTCACGACGCGGCTTACCTCCCGCACGCAGACGATGACGAAATTCTGGCGTTGGCGAAAGCGGAATCGCGCGTCGTCCTCACGCGCGACGCCGAGCTGGCGTCGCGGGCCGGAGCGGCGGGTTTCATCGTCTCCCGCGGCGACCTCGACCACCAGTTGGCGGAGGTTGTGGCGCGATATCCTGAGACAGATTCGGAGCCGCTCTCGCGATGCCTCGAATGCAACGGCGTTCTCGCGGCGGCGACAAAGTCGGAAGCGCTGGCATCGGGTTGCGTCCCCGACGGAGTGGCCGAGAGGTTCGACGAATTCTGGCGCTGCCCGTGCTGCAAGAAAATCTACTGGAAGGGGAGCCACTACGCGGCGATGCGGAAAAAAATCGATGCGATTCTCGGGCGCGCCAGATAGCCGTCAGGCTTTCTTCTCCGGCTCGTTCGGCTTGTTGTAGTACTCCTCGCTGATGACCTTCGCAGTGACCGCGTTCAGCACCATCACGCCGTGGAGGCCTTCGACGCACCACATCGGGACGAAGAGCAGCCCGAGCGGCTTGAGGGTGACGTCGCCCGGCTCGGGCTTCACCTGGAACTTGTCGTAAATCCTCGCGTGCCCCTTCTCGGTGACGCGCTCGACCTCCTCCGTGTGCAGCGAGACTACCTTCGCCATCGCGCTGGCGTCCGACGCCTCCTGCTCCATCTTCGGCTCCAGGCGCACGTGCGGCTCCCCGACGTCGGTGACGACCTCGGGCATCTGCTTCCAAGGCTGGGCGTCCCCCGTCAACCCGTTGACGGCGACGATTCCCGAGCGCTTGTCTGGGCTCTCTATCCCCGAGACCTTCATTATGCAGAAGTATTCGTAGAAATAATAGGGAACCAGCTCGAGCTCGAACTTGTAGCCCCCGGTCGTCTTGGCGGATATCTCCTTGACCTGCTCCAGCGACAGCACGGGCTTCAGTATCTGCTCCTGCGCCTCGCCGTCCTCGACCATGACCGGGAGCGAGCTTCCGGCTGGAACCGACTTGAGGCTCCGGACGGCAAACATCTCGAAAAGGCCGCCCTTCTCCGCCTCGACGTGCGTGACGACCGCGGCGCCGATTTCGTCCTCTATCGTGCGACGGTCCCACACGGCGAACCCGCGCCGCTCGGCGTCGGACCTGACGTCGTCCGGCACCTCGACGACAGCGGCCAGGATGAGGGAGCCCTTGCGCGCCGACAGCGACGACGCGAGCGACGGGTAATCCGACCCCGCCTCGAAGAAGGCGATGTTGATGCGCTTCCCGTCGAGTTCGGCCTCCAAGATGCCGTCCCTGACCATCGGGGTGTAGCCGTATTTGGCTAGGATGCTGTCGACGATACCCCTGAGCGTCACCATCGCAATCGACCGAGTAATCCCGTGTTGTTTAAAAGCGTTTGCGATTGTGTTTTAGATTGGTTGGCAATTACCCCTGCCGCGCGCGTATAAATAACACCGTTGCGAAACGTATATATATAGAGGGGGCATTTCTGGACACATTACCTTGGCGTGTTTGCGCTGACAACGTGGGTATCGAGGCGTACTGCGCTCAGGGGGGTATGAAGGATGGCGACTGAGATGTTTGACGCGAGATTCAGGAAGACCGCCTTTGTCGTGACCGTCGTGGTG
>DAIRED010000254.1:0-3262 GCA_036795795.1 Thermoplasmatota archaeon
GGGCTGGGAGAACAAGGCGGACTTCTACGCTTCGACGCTGGCGATGGGAATCGCAAAGATCGGCGCGGCGTTCTACCCCAACGAGGTCGTCGTCAGGATGTCCGACTTCAAGACCAGCGAGTACGCCAACCTGCTCGGAGGGGAGAAGTACGAGCCGAGCGAGCGGAGTCCGATGCTCGGTTGGCGCGGGGCTTCCAGGTACTACGACCCGCTCTTCAAGCCCGCCTTCGCCCTGGAGTGCAAGGCGTTGAAGAAGGTCAGGGACGAGATGGGGCTCGTCAACGTCAAGTGCATGATTCCGTTCTGCCGGACGCCCGACGAGGGCCGGAAGGTCATCAAGGTGATGAACGAGGAGGGGCTCGTCCAGGGCGAGAACGGTTTCGAGGTCTACGTGATGGCCGAGATACCGTCCAACTGCATCGACGCGAACTCCTTCGCAGACATCTTCGACGACTTCAGCATAGGCTCCAACGACCTGACCCAGCTGGCGCTCGGCCTCGACAGGGACTCCACCCTCGTCGCGCACATCTACAACGAGCGCGAGCCCACGGTCAAGATGCTCATCGCCCAGCTGATAAAGGTCGGAAAGTCGCGCAACAAGAAGGTCGGCATATGCGGCCAGGCGCCGTCGGACTTCCCTGACTTCGCCGAGTTCCTGGTCCAGTGCGGCATCGACAGCATGAGCCTCAACTCGGACACGATCGTGAAGACGAGGCTGACGGTGGCTGCGGCGGAGAAGAGGATGGGAATCTGAAGGCATGGCTACCCTCGGAACCACGATGGGCGGACCGTGGGTGCGCATGCGCGTAAAAATTCGACAAGCTAGGCCGCTGAACTTGTCGGCCAGCCTTCGCACGGATTGGTCTGCGCGCTTCTCGGCCCCGCTACCCCACGAGCGTGGGTAATTCGCGGTTAGGCTGCTCCCTTCAGGGCCTGACCCGTTCCCCGCGACCATGGCAGAGAGCGCCGCCCTCCGGCTGCGCCGCACTGCCGCCACCCGCCCCGCAGGACAAGGCCTCACGGTCGTGCACAGGACCCGCACGGGACTGGTTACGCCGCATCCAGCTGTCACCCCCACTGACGACGATTTTGGTGTAAAAGGGGACGCCGAACCCCCCGGTCGAGCCTAGCGCTCCAACCAACCGGTCAGAGTATAAATAGGTAGCGTTTTGCCACCAGCGGCGCAACATCCCCTCCCAAAACATAAATAAAGCCCTGGTGGATTCCGGCGCCGTAGATGCGCAAACCGTATGATGCGGGTGTATCGAGGGTAAGAAAGCCATTTACACAGCCTTACCCGAGAGAACCCGCGCGAATAAATGCATTGATAAGCAAAGCGCGGGTGTAATCTAGTGGTTAGGATTTTAGCCTTCCAAGCTAAACACCCGGGTTCGAATCCCGGCACCCGCATCCAATTTCTTCAAACTACATCAAATCCATACGCCGCGCTGCGGCGCGGCTGGCCCCTCGCTCGTGTTTCTTCCATATTGCACTCGCTACGGGTCCCGGCACCCCCATGCGAGAGCATCTCTCAAAGGGATTTAGAGTTAGGCCGAATCCTGGCACTCGCATAGAATTATTTTAAAAGCAAAGAGAGCCGGGATAGGCCTAAAGGTTTCCGACATGTTCCGAACGAGGAGTTAGGCCGTATCCGCGGCGAGCCATCATTTGGAAACGGTTTCTCGCTGCGATGGATTCTGGGTAGTTAGTTCCAACATTACTTCTTCAACCTCTTCACCCCGAACCACGCCACACCCCCAAACGCTTTCTTTGGGTCTCGCTACGCTGGCTCGGGCTCGCCAAAGAAATCATTTGGAGCAAAGAAAGCTCGCCCTCGCCTGCTCGCTCGACTGGGTTTGGCGAAAGTTGTTTTGACGCAACCCGTTAAAACCGTTTCTTCAACCTTTTCGCCCCGAACCAAGCGACGTCTCCGAGTTCTTCGAAGCCCACCTGCTTGCACATGTTGTAGCTGGCCTCGTTGGTCTTGAAAACGTAACAGTACGGCGTGAGGCCCATCTCGTAAAGCTTGTGCGTCAGGTCGACGGTCAGCCTTCGCCCGAAGCCGCGCCTCCGGTACTTGCGCTTCGTGTGTGCGAACCCCAGCTCCGCCGCCCGGTCGGTGACGAAGTGGTTTCCGGCCCAGGCGGCCAGCTCGCCGTCGACGTGGATGCAGGCGCTCGGGTACTTTCGGATGCACTCGCGGATGTGGGGCAGCGGGTTGTCGTGCAGGCTCCACAGTTTCGCGACGATGGGCGCGTCCTTCCAGCGTAGCCGTTCGAGGTTTTCCCATCCGCCTTTCGGGCGCTTGGGGCGGGGCGCGACGAGGGTCCAGCAGGGCGATTTCCAAGCCATCGCGTACTTCCTGCAAACCTGATGGTAGACCTCGATGGGCGCGGCGGATGCCATGAACGGCGCACGGGGTAGCAGTCCAAACGGCACCTCTTTTACGCTCCAATCTCCTCCGAACAGGACGCGCTTTCCCCTGGTGGCGAGGACGCTTCCACCGTCCCGCCACACGCGATATTGGCCCTTATCGATGCAGAGGTCACGCACCAGGATTCCATTGGCCACTGGGTCGCGGTCCAGGAGGCGCTTGAGGGCGCGTGTGTCATCGAAACGCTCAAACAAGCGGCTTCCCCTCCAGCGTCACCGGTATCTCGACGAGCTTCAGGAGTCTCTTCGCCCAGGCCAGCTTTCGCTTCTTCACCGCTGGGTCGGCGCCCGGCTTGGGCTGTGGCTGTTTAAAATCGAATCCGACGAGATCGACCGAGGACGCGCCGAACTCCTCTGCCAGGAACGCCGCCCTGTCCCCGTCGGTGAAGCCGCCGAAGTTTCGAAGCGAACCCACGGGTTCGCCCTGGCAAGTGCCCAGAACTGGGCCGGAGAATCGACTGACCGATTCCAGGAGGCTCATGTTGTCGCCGTGGGCGTGAACGACGACGACGGTCCCGCGTTCGGAGAACCTGGCAATCGCGTCCAAGTCCCCGTCGAGGTCGGTGACGATGGCGAGCGGAGGGTCCGAATCCGCGGGAAGCAGCGAGACGGCGGAATCCGCGACGACGAGCAGTCCGGTTTCGGTGCGGGCGATGGCGCGCCTATCGGCCGGCCCGAGCACGGTGACGCTCTGTCCACCCATCCTGGCGAGTATCCCCACCGCCGACGAGGGGTCACCGAGCATGGCGTCGAGGCGTCTGGCAGCTGCCTCGTCGGCTCCCGCGTTGAATTTGAAATCGGCGAGGATTTCCTCATAGAGGGGCTTCCA
>DAIRED010000255.1:0-3251 GCA_036795795.1 Thermoplasmatota archaeon
GATGACAGTCTCGACTAATCGGTCCCCATCGAGCCTCGACGGTTTTCCGCCTTCCAGCACCGCGAACGCCGAGCCGGGCAGGTTCGGCCTCCCGCGCGTCGCGCGCCCGAGCATCACCCCGGCCGCGCCAGTCAGCTTTAGAAGCTCGCAGGCCGACGCCTCGTCGCGCGCGTCCCCGTTCGCGAGCATCGGCACCGTCGCATCGCCAGCGAGCCGCACCAGCGCTTCCCAGTCGGCCTTCCCGGAAAAGCCCTGCGCCACCGTGCGCCCGTGGAACGTCACGTGCGACGCCCCGGCCCGCTCGACCGCCTCCAGCGCCTTCGCGGAGACGTCCCGGTCCCAACCGAGCCGGAGCTTCACCGAGACCGGAACTTCGACGGCCTTGCCCATCCCGCCCACAGCTTTCTCCAGCCTGGCCAGGTCACTCATCATCGCCCCGCCCGCGCCGGTCTTCGTGACCTTCGGCTCGGGGCATCCGGCGTTGAGGTCGATGATGTCCGCGCCGAGCGATTCCGCAATCCCGGCGGCTTCGGCCAGCCTCGCCGGGTCGTGCCCCTCCAGCTGGAACGCGCAGGGGCGGTGCTCGTCGGCGATGGCGGCCATCCTCAAGGTCTTCTTCGACTTGCGGCAGAGAGCCTCGGCGCTTATCATCTCGGTGTATAGGAGCCCCTTGTGAAACCGTCTGGCGATGGTGCGGAACGCGGTGTCGGTGATGCCGCTCATCGGCGCCTGGACGAACGGGTTTTCAATACGCAACCCCGAAATTTTCACGCGGGGATATCTCCGGGGTGGTATAAATGGGCAAAGCGTTTTTAACCCGAGGTCCGATTGTCCCGCATGGCGGGGAAGCCGATTTCGTCTCTGGGGGAGAGGGCGCTGGTCGAGCGCCTGCGGAGGCTCCACGACCCCGACGGCAGGTCAGGAATCGGGGACGACTGCGCTGTTCTAAGTCTCGGCGCGAAGACGCTGGTCGCGACCACCGACATCACCTTCGACGGCGTGCATTATCCCCTGGACGCGCCTCCCCATCTCAAGGGCTGGTACGCCGCGGCGGTCAATCTGAGCGACATCGCGGCGATGGGCGCCAGGCCGCTAGGCCTTCTGGTAGCTTACGGGTTCCCAAAGGCCACCCCAATCGACGTTTTCAACGGCATATCGGGGGGAGTCCAGAGGTGCGTGGAGCACTATGGCACGAAGGTCCTCGGCGGGGACACGAAAGGGTCCAGCGCGCTGACGATATGCGTCACGGCACTGGGCGAGGCTCCGGCCAGCGGCGCCTTGATGCGCCCCGGCGCGAAGCGTGGGGACGTCCTGGTCATGACTGGCAAGGTCGGGCGGGCACACGAGTGGATGCTCCGCGGGGGCAGCAACGGACTCGGCAGGATGCTGCGGGTCGAACCGCGCCTCGCCGAAGGAGCTGCGCTGGCCGCGGTGGGCGCCACCTCGTGCGTGGACCTCTCCGACGGGCTGGCGATTTCAGTTCACATGCTGGCGGAGGCGTCCGCCGCGGGGATGGAGTTGCGGCTCGACGACGTTCCATTCTATTCCGGAATCAAAGAGGGGGAAAGGCTCGCCGCCGCCTCGTACGGCGGGGACTTCGAGCTGCTGGCAACGGTGCCAAAGGCGAAATTGGGGGCTGCGAAAGCTGCCGTCGGGAAGGCTGGCGGCATCCTCTCTGAGATTGGCCAGGTTGGCGGCAAGGGCGTGCGCTACGTCGCCGATGGCAAGGCGAGATCGCTTCCGAAATCCGGTTTCGAACACCTCCAGGGGGATGCAAAATGAAGGAAGCCCTGCACTGGAAGCCGCTCGATTCGGGGAAGGTCGCCTGCTCCCTGTGCGGCCACGGGTGCGTCGTCCCCGATGGGGGCTACGGTCTGTGCCGCGTGCGCCAGAACCGCGGAGGCAAGCTGTATGCGCTCACGTACGGGCGTTACTCTGGCGTCTCCCCGGACCCCATCGAGAAGAAGCCGCTCTACCATTTCATGCCCGGCACGCGAACCCTGTCATTCGGAAGCGTCGGATGCAACCTGCGTTGCCAGTTCTGCCAGAATTACGAGATTTCGAACGAGTGGTCTCTGTCCCAGACCCGCGAGGTCGCCGCTGACGCGATGCCGGCGATGGTCCACCGCCAGAACTGCCAGAGCGTCTCTTGGACATACAACGAGCCGACGATGTGGTACGAGTTCACCCTTGACGCTTCGCGGCTCCTGCGCGCCGAGAAAATCCCCACGATTTACGTCACGAACGGCTACATGTCCGAGGAAGCTCTGCGGGAGCTGGCACCGTCGTTGGACGCGATGAACGTCGACGTCAAGGCGTTCACCGAGGGCTTCTACAGGACCCTGACGAACGGCCGCCTGGACAAGGTTCTGGAGACGTGCAAGCTGGCGCGCGAGCTTGGAATCTGGCTCGAGCTGACGAACCTCGTCATCCCGACGAAGAACGACGACGCCGGCGAGCTGAAGCGCTTCTCGGCCTGGGTGGCATCAGATCTCGGCCCCGAGGTCCCCGTCCACTTCTCCAGGTTCCACCCGGACTACCGGATGCTGGACCTGTCGCACACCCCCGTGGGGACCCTCCAGCGCGCTTACGAAATCGCCAAAGGCGAGGGCCTGAGGTACGTCTACGTCGGCAACGTCGCGACGCCGGAGAACGAGAACACCAGGTGCCACGAGTGCGGCGCGCTGCTCATCGCCAGGGTCGGATTCCGAGTCGCTGACCAGATACCGGGGAGGACGGCATGCCCCAAGTGCGGCACCGAGGCGGCGATAATCAGAAAGCCGAAGTGGATGTGAATTGACCGCGGCTGTCCAGATGAGTTTTACGTTGGGTCGCTTCTCGAAAACTTGCACCCTCAGACGACCAGTTTTCCTGCCTTGACCACGACCTGGTTGTCCAGCGCCAGCGTGACGCCCGTCGAGACCGCTTCGACATAGACTGGTGCCTTCAGCTTGCCGCCGAACCTCAGGCTGTCCCCGAGCCCCAGCACGACCGCTCCGAGGACCTTCGCGTCCTCCAGCTCCTTGCCGATTATCCTCGCCTTGGGGTTGAGGCCGATGCCTATCTTCGCCACATTCCGCGCCTCCTTTCCCCCCTTGTTCAGCTCGCGCACGGCCTCTGTTGCGCCTTTGATTTTCACGGCGAAGCCGCCGGTTATCTCAATCTCAATGGGCTCGGAGACCAACCCCCTGAAGCTGGCATCGATGACCACGACCCCCTCTGCGGTCCCCTCGACGGGCGAGACGAAAACT
>DAIRED010000256.1:0-3239 GCA_036795795.1 Thermoplasmatota archaeon
GGTGGAGCCGCTCGAGAAGCCGCCGCATATCGAGAGCGTGTCGTTCCATGATGGCAGGCCGCCGAACGTCACGTTGTACCTTGCGAAGCCGCCGACGGAGACGTACGACGAATCGGCGATATCCAGCGCACCCGCGTCGAAAGTCGTGTTCAGGAGGGAAGGCCTCGACCCTCGCCCGGTGGCGACGTCGACGACGTTCGCCATCGTGGAGTTGGAAACTATGGGAGCCGTCGACCTGGCGTAGAGCCCGTAATGGTTCCCGGAGAAGGACGAGGACTCTACCCATGCGGACGAGACGTGGGCATCGACGCCGATGTAGTTCCCCGTCAGGTTGCACCGCTCGAGCCGCGCCCGGTGCCCGCCGTAGGCCTCGAAACCGGCGTAGCCGCTTCCATCCACGGTGCAATCCCGCAGCACCGTCGTCCCCGCGCCGCTCGCAGACGCCCCGACGTAGCAGCTGCCGAACGTCGATTCCGAGATGTTAAGGACCGAACCGTACAGGTAGGTGCCGTACTGGGCCAGCTCCGCCGAGGCGTCGGTCACGTTGCCCCTCGATTCGTGCGAGTAGATGGCGTTGCCGACGACATTGCCGACCGTCACGTTGCCCATCTCGACCTGGCACCTCACGAGGCTCACCCCGCCCGCGGAATCGAGCACGCCAGCGTCGACGAGCGAGCAGTTCGCATTCTCGAATCGCAGGGCGTACGACCTCGCAGATTCGAACGCAGAGCCAGCAGCGCTGAAGGCGCTGGTCTTGACCTTGAATTCGAGCGCACCCACGGAGGTGGAGTTAAGAAATCCTACGCGCGAGCCCTCCGACGCGACGAGCTGGTGCGGCAGCGCGAGCAGCGGCCTCGACGCCGACGCAGCCAGAAACCTCGAGCCCTCCGACGAGAGGTTGCCAGCGACGTCGAGGGACGCGCCGTCCACCGACGTCGCGTCGAAGAGCACGGTCGCGTTTTGCATCGACACGCTCTCACCGGCCGGGACGTAGACCTTCCCGTCGAAGATGACTGTACAATCCTGGTAAGGCACGGTCCCGTTCGCCGTCCCGTTAACAACCAGGTCCCCGGCGAAATAGACGATGGAGGATGAGTTGCCGACCTCGACGATGCATCCCGACGCGGCCGGGGAGCTCCCGGCCTCAGTCCAGTTCCCCCTGTCGACGTAGGCATACGCCGTGCCGCCGGTCCTGTTCTGGATGCCTCTGGCCGTCACGAGCGCCGTGCGCGCGACCGCCGTCGCGTTCCCGTCCGCCCCGGACGTTCCGCTCCAGGCTGCGAGGCCGGACGAGTCCAGCACTGTCACCTTTGCTCCTACGACCCCACGGCCCAGCGAATCCGTCACCCGGAGAGGCATGTACGAGCCCAGAGAGACCAGCGCGCCGTTCCCGGCGGCGACCTTCGATGGCGAGACCGAGCAGTTCAACAGCCCCGGGTACGAGCCGCCGTTCGCCTGTATGTCCGTCCATCCAGATAGCACGGAATCCTGGATGAGCGGAGATGAGTCCCAGCACTGCAGCGCGGGCCCGGAGAAACCCGTCACCGAGGTGCGAAGCAGCGTCGCGTCGGCCCGGTTGAGGTAGATGCCGCTCCAGCCTGTTGAGATGCTGCTATCGACGACCGTCGGCTCGCCGTAGAGCGCCCACAATCCGTAGTACGTTGGCGCCGTCACGGTGCAGTTGTCGAGCATCGCCCACGACTGGAAGGAGTAAATCCCGTACATCACGCGTTCGAAGATGCAGTTGCTCACGGTCGCCGACGTGCCCGAGAGATAGAGTCCAGTGTAGCAGTCGCTGAAGCGCCCGTTCCTCAGCAGCGCGTCGTTGGTCATTATCTTGAACCCCATCGAGGACGGCGACGCACCGCAGTGCGATATGTTGAAGTTGTTCAGCGCGACGTGGGAGCCCGGCCAGGCGGTCATGGAGAACCTCGGCCCGTTCAAGTGGCTCGTGATAGTCGGCGTGTCGTTCGTCGTGGACTGGTCGCCGTCGAAATCGTACATCCTGAGCGCGCCGCCGCTGTAGACGTCTATCTTGAAATCCAGGTCCTCGCTGCAGTCCATCCTGAGGGAGCTGTTGTGCAGCTCCAGCGTGCCGCCGGACATGATCGAGAGGTTGCCTCTCAGGATTATCGTCTTGTTCCAGTAGTCCTGCAGCGTCGTGATAGCCCAATCACCATCAATATATATCGTGTCGGGACCAGGGCCCCGGACGATGGGCGAGTCAGATACGCCAGCTATGCCGACGGTGAGCCCGGTCGGCGCAGCAAATGCGAGCGCGAGCAGCAATGCGATGGATTTTCTCATTCTACCTACAAATATCCTGGCCCGCATACATAAAACTTTGTCAATAAAGGTTTTGCAGCGGCGAGACCGCGGCCCTCGTCAAATCGTTACCCGCGGCTCCGCCAATCCCGCTTCTGGATTGAGCCCGGCGCGTCTCCGGCCTTGCGGCTGGGACGCGCCTCGGGCGCTGCGTGTCGCGTTCGGAAGTGAGGACGATGCGCCTAGCCGAAGAGCGCGCCCAGACCGGCCGCGGCTTCCTCTTCGGAGACCTTCTTTTCCTCTTTCTCTTCCTTCTTCTCCGCCGCTGGAGCTGCGCCGGCTGCCGCCGCCGGGGCCGCCGCAGCCACAGGGGCTGCCGCCGCCTTTGCCATTACGTCCTTTATGTCGACCCCGTCCAGGGCCGCCGCGAGGGCCTTGACCTTCGCTACATCGGGCGCCACGCCCGCCGCCTTCAGGACGCTCGTTATCCCGGCCTCGTTCACCGCCTTTCCAGCTGCGTGGAGAACCATCGCGCTGTACACATATTCCATTTTCTTACCTCCTTCAGTTGAGCCTCACTTTGCCCCCGCGTCCGCCTTGGCCTTCAGCGCCAGCATCTGCGCCTGCGCCTTCGCCAGGAGGAACGGGACGGATTCCTTGTTCGCTATTCCCGCCTCTATCGAGATTGCCAGCGCTCCCTTGAACGCCTTGGCGATCATCGGCCGTATCGTGAATTCGGTCGCGTAGCCGATTTCCATTGCCAAGCCCAGGGCCTGGTTGGCCGCAACCATCACGTTCGACACGTACTGCTTTGGATCTACGGAGAGCACGTCCTTCATGAAGACCGTGCCGTCGTCGTACGCCGCCCTCAGGTCCATTCCGACCACGAGGGGGAATATCTCGAGCTTGGCCAGGACCGGCGCGACCTCGCGCGGTATCTTGTCCCCGGCCTTGACCAGGACCTTGTCCTTCTT
>DAIRED010000257.1:0-3140 GCA_036795795.1 Thermoplasmatota archaeon
GGCCTCGAAGGCGAGCGAGAGCGTCCTGAAGAAGCTCGGAAGGCTCTTCGAGGCGGCCCATTTCAACTCGTGCATAGCTAAGAACGACCTGGTTGCGGTCAAGATGCACTTCGGCGAGGTCGGGAACACGGCGTTCGTCCAGCCCGTCCTCGTCAGACCAATCGTCGACGCCATCAAGGCCGCTGGGGGCAAGCCGTTTTTGACGGACGCGAACACCATGTACGTGGGGCAAAGGGCCAACGCCGTCGACCACCTGGTCACGGCATCGCGCCACGGTTTCCTTCCGCCGGTCGTCGATGCGCCAGTCGTCATCGCGGACGGCTTGACGGGGCGCGACTTCGTCGAGGTTCCGGTCGATATGAAGCACTTCAAGACCGTGAAAATCGGCGCCGCTGCTGTGCACGCAAACGCGCTCATCAGCATCGCCCACTTCAAGGGCCACATCGTCGGCGGCATCGGCGGCTCTATCAAGAACGTGGGCATGGGCCTCGGAAGCCGCGCCGGCAAGCAGCAGATGCACTCCGACGTCAAGCCCGAGGTCAATGTCGAGAAGTGCGTCGGATGCGGGACTTGCGCCCGCTACTGCCTCCAGGAAGCGATAACCGTCGACGGGAAGGCCGCCATCGACCACGAAAAATGCGTCGGCTGCGGCGAATGCCTCATCTCCTGCCAGTACAAGGCCATCGGCCAGCGCTGGGATTCCGGGGGAGACAAGCTGCAGGAGAAGATGGTCGAGTACACCCTCGGGGCCCTCAAGGGCAAGGAGGGCAAGTGCGGGTTCTTCAATTTCGTCACAAACGTGGCGCCGGGCTGCGACTGCGCCCCCTGGAGCGACACGCCGATAGTCGGCGACGTCGGCATCCTCGCCTCTAACGACCCGGTGGCGATAGACCAAGCGTCGGCGGATCTGGTGAACGCCGAAGCGGGGAACCCCCACTCGTGCATCAAAAAGAGCCTGGCCCCCGGAGCGGACAAGCTCCGGGAGGCGAACGATGTCGATTGGACGGTGCAGCTGCGCTATGGCGAAGAAATCGGCCTGGGCTCGAGGAAGTACGTCCTCCACGAGGTCATGTAGGCGCGGCAGACCCCCGCTGAGCCGTTCGGGCGATGCCAACGAATGAATGTCAACATCATGCCTATAATACGTGTACGCGTGCGCATGGAAAGTATTATATATTGTCAATCTATACTGCGGTTGAACTGTTATATAAAGAGACCGGATGGGAGACATATGAAAGCTAGCGGGTTTGAGGAGATGGCTCGTACAAGAATGCTTAGCCTGGTGGTCGTCGCTGTTCTTGCGATATCGATGCTCACCGTGGCGGTCCGCGCGGATGACGCGGCACCCACGACCGATGCGGCGCCCAATGCAGCGGGAACGTCGCATGATGAATTCACATTGAGTCTGCCGCCACCTTACGAGCCTAAGGCGCCGGGCGGGCTCAACATCCTTTGTGCCAGAGCGGATGGCGACGCTGAGCCAACAAGGTCCTACCTGCTCAGCTTTTCAGAAGTGTCCATCGTAGATGATTATGATTTAACGGCATCGACACCGACCCTGACCGAGATGTCCGATTACGATTTGATATTCACCTGGACCAACAGCGATTGCGACGACTCAAACCTGTGGGGCGACCGCCTGGCCGATTACATTGACGACGGAGGCAAAGTGGTCCTGCTCGATTTCGCTTGGTACTCAGACGATGGACTATACTCGATTGCCGGGCGAATAATGTCCGAGGGTTACAGCCCCCTAACCAGTCTTGACGGCCACAACCATTACTCCTGGGCGAACCTCGGAACTTACGACGCGGGGCACCCGCTGATGTACGGCGTGACCGCAGTTTCAGCATATTACAGAGACTGGGTCAGCCTCACCCCCGGGGCAACCCTCATCGCTTCCTGGGATGATGGGGAGGAGTTCATCGCCGAGAAAGGCAATGTTCTTGCAGTCAACCTCTTTCAGGGATTTTCGTGGGGCGGCGAATATCCAATAATCCTCCAGAACATCATCAGATACCAGATCCCTAGCGTTGAGAACTGGATCGATTCGGATTGGACTCAGGCCCTCCCGGTTTCCGTCCAGAACCCGAATGCGGAGGATTTGACGGACTACCAGGTCAAGATAATCGTCCCGTACCACAACGGCATGAGGCTCGACTACGGAGATTTGAGGTTCGCGGAGTCGGCGGGCGAGGCATTCCTGCCGCACTGGATGGAGAAGAGCTCGCGCGTCTCCGCGACGTTCTGGGTTAGGGTTCCGTCGATACTAGCAGCCAGCGACATTGTAAGCCTGGTGGCGTACTTCGACAACCCGAATGCACAGAGTGCGAGCGACGGCACCGCGACCTTCCAGTTCTTCGACGACTTCCCCGGCACCGCAGTCGATACGACGAAATGGGGGGGCGACACGGGCGGATTCACGGTTTCAAACGGATATCTGAGAGGCAGTTCCACGACATTCAGCTTAAGATCATTATCGGGTCTTACGGACCCTGTCGCGCTGGAAACGCGAACCAAGGCCAATGTCCTCGCCGCGAACGGCCAGATTACCCTTGGATTCTGGGAGAGCACTGTTAACAGCATCGGCATTTTAGAACACGCCCCGCTCCCAGGACAGTACTGGTATCACAACAGCGGCGGCGGTGCTTGGACTGGACCGTGGCAATTCAATTTCGAAGCATGGCACAACGCCAGGATTGGAATCACATCTGCCAACACGGGCAGCCTGTACGTGATAAACGACCTCGGCGACACGACGCAGCAGAGCTTCAACGTCGATGTCTCGAACGAGCGGATAACGATCGGACAGAGGTACGATTCGATAATCCCGGGCCAAGCCTACGACCAGCTCTGGGACTGGATATTCGCGAGGAACTATGCGGCCGCGGAGCCGACGACATCGGCCTGGAATCGCCCAGTCCTTAACTCGGGAGGCCAGGCGCAGCACTGGGCTGACTGGTCCTGGGTGCAGGCCGTCGACATCATAGTCACGAATCCAAACCCGGTCACACTCATGAACCACCAGGTGAAGGTGGTCGTGCCGCTATTGTTCGGCATGCAGGCAGATTTCGACGATTTGCGATTCACCGAGGGGTTCGGAGATGGCTTCCTCCCGTACTGGATGCAGTCGTCCACGC
>DAIRED010000258.1:0-3120 GCA_036795795.1 Thermoplasmatota archaeon
GTCGCGAAGGCTCCATGTCCGGCGACGGCTGGGTCATGGAGGACGACAGGCCCGCGAACCCGGGCTACAAGGCGGAGAAGTTCCAACAGCAGAAAAAATCCATCGAGCTGGTCTTCGACGCGGCCGGCTTCGACACGAGGAAAAACCCAGTCAGCATACACCTCGGGGGCGACCTCATCGCCGTCGGGGGCGTCGGAGCCAGCGCGGCCGTTTGCGTGTCGGTGGCGCGAGCCCTCGACGCAGAGTTCAAGCTCGGCTTCGACGATGCGAGGATTAACGAGATAGCGTTCGTGGGGGACAGCGCATACGCCGGGACGCCGTCCGGCATAGACAACACCGCCTCGACGTTCGGAGGTTTGCTGTGGTTCGTCAAGAACCCCGACGGAAAGCCGACGATGGACCAGCTCAAGATTGAGAGGCCGCTGAGGATGGTCATGGGGAACACCCTGCTTACGACGAACACGGAGGCGGCGGTCGCTGGCGTGCGCAGGCGCAAGGCCGAGCAGCCCGAGAGGTACGGAAAGATATTCCAGCAGGCCAAAGAGATTGCGCTCGAAGCCAAGGCGGCGCTCGCCAATTTCGACGTGGACAAGCTCGGGCGGCTGATGGACGAGAACCACTCGCTCCTCCAGCAAATCGAGGTCTCGCACCCGAAGCTGGACGAGCTCGTTGAGATTGCGCGGCAGAACGGCGCCGCCGGGGCGAAGATGACCGGCGGAGGCCTCGGCGGATACATGGTCGCGCTCACGCCAGATGCGGCGGTCCAGGACAGGGTCGCGGCGGCGATGGAGAGGGCGGGATTCAAGGCTTTGAAGACGATGGTAGGGGTGTGAAAAGATGAACCTGAGGGATTTTCTGGGGAAGCTGGAGGCGGACGGCGAACTCGTCAGAGTCAAGAGGGAGGTCAGCTACGAGTACGAGATTGCCAACGTGCTGAACACGCTCGGGGAGAAGCCCACAATCTTCGAGAAGGTGAAGGACAGCCAGTTCCCCGTATTCGGCGGTATAACATCCTCGCGCGAGCTAATCGCCAAGGGCTTGGGCACGACGCGCGACGGCCTGCTGGCCAAGCTCGTGGAGTCGTTGAGGAAGCCCGCGCCTCCCGCGCTCGTCGAGAAGGCGCCTTGCCAGGAAGTGGTCGAAAAGAACCCGGACCTGGCCAAGCTGCCGATGTTGATGCACCTGCCGGGTGACGGGGGACGCTACGCGACGGCGACGTGCGCCGTCATCAAGGACCCGGACACGGGCCGAAACGTCTCGTACCACCGCCTCATGTTCCGCGGGAAGAACCGCTTCACCGCGCGGCTCATCCCCAAGCGCCAGGCTCGCACGACGTACGACAAGGTTCCAGGCGACGTGGAGATGGCCGTCTGCATCGGCAACGGGATGCCGATGATGATTGCAGCGTCGCTCGGGCCTGCGCCAGGCGTTGACGAGCTTTCCATCGCGAACGCGCTCGGCAAGACCGACGTCGTGAAGTGCGTCACGAAGAACCTGGAGGTTCCAGCCGAGTCCGAATTCGTTCTCGAGGGGCGCCTGGTGAAGGAGGTCGATTCGGAGGGGCCGTTCGTCGATTTGACGGAGACGCGCGACTTCGAGCGCAAGGAGCCAGTATTCGTCGTGGACTGCCTCACGCACCGCAAGGACGCGATGTACCAGTGCCTTCTCCCCGGCCGCCTGGAGCACAAGCTGCTGATGGGGATGCCCAAGGAGCCGACGATTTTCGACGAGGTTTCGAAGGTCTGCGAGTGCCGCAACGTCCAGGTGACGATGGGCGGCGGCTCCTGGCTCCACGGAATAGTGCAAATCAGGAAGAAGAACGCGGACGACGGGCGCAAGGCCATCGTTGCCGCTTTCAAGGGCCACAACAGCATGAAGCACGTCGTCATCGTGGACGAGGACGTGGACATCTTCAACCCGACGGCGGTCGAGTGGGCTTTGGCCACTCGGTTCCAGGCCGAGAAGGACGCGATTATCCTCACGGAGCAGCCTGGCTCGTCGCTCGACCCATCGGGGGACCACTCGGGGAAGAAGGCCCTGACGACGAAGGTCGGCCTCGACGCCACGATACCGTCCGACATCGGCCCTAAGAAGTACGAGAAGGTCCGCTACGGAGACGTGAAGCTGGAGGAGTACCTCCGCTGAGGTCGGGATTTCCTTGACTCCTCCTCGCAAGCCGTCCGTGCGCAGCAGGGACATACGTGCCGATTTCGAGGCTGGCGAAGGAAAATATCGCGTCTGGCTGAAAATCGAAAAGCTGGACGACGGCGTTGTGTGCATACTTGGCGGGGGAGAGCGCTCGCACGTGGGGGGGCTCGTCGTCGCCGAGCCAGGCAAGAAGCCCTTCGTGCACAGGCGCGAGGGCCACTACGACGATTTGGTCCTGCTCCCGATCGCCGAATCGGCTTGCGCAAAATTCAATAAGACTGTGACGGCTGTGGGTGGCGTGCACGTGGACAACGCCACGAAAGCCGAGATAGAGATTCTCGTGGCGAACTGCATGGAGTTGGCAAAATGCATCTGACGAAGGAGCAGGAGGCGACGCTGGCCGGTGAGAACGGGGAGGTCCTGCGGCGCTCGATGATGCTGCTGGCGAGGCTCGGGGACATCTACAAGGCGGATAGGATGCTCGAAGTGCGCTCGGTCCAGGTCGCGGGCGTCTCGTACAAGTCCATCGGCGACCCCGGGCTGGACTTTCTCGAGGATTACGCCAGGCAAGGCGCGAAGGTCAAGGCGCTCACGTTCCTCAACCCCGCCGGCATGGACATGGAGGACTGGAAAGCGCTCGGCTTCCCCGCGGACTTCGCGGCCAAGCAGAAGCGCGTAATGGACGCCTTCGCGGCGATGGGCATCGTGACGAGCGCCACCTGCACGCCGTACCTGGCCGGGAACCTGCCGCGCTTCCGCGAGCACATCGCCTGGTCCGAATCGTCTGCTGTCTCGTTCTCGAACTCGGTCATCGGCGCCAGGACGAACCGCGAGGGCGGGCCGTCCGCCCTGGCTGCTGCGATTTGCGGCATAACGCCTAATTACGGGCTTCACCTGGACGAGAACAGGAAGCCAGATATGGTAATTGAGGTCGATGCGGACCTGAAATACACTGCGGACTACGGCGCGCTG
>DAIRED010000259.1:0-3116 GCA_036795795.1 Thermoplasmatota archaeon
TACATCGCCTTCACGAGGTGGCCAAGCCCCTTCTTCGTCTCGCTCGGCGGTACTGGCTGCCATCCCTGCGGAAAGTATGGATTGTACATATCTCGCCTCTTCCGGATGAATATCCACGCGTCCTGTTAAATAGGTTTGCAGGGTAGTCCCGCGGAACCCTACATGTAGCGCGCCCCGGGATATACATCTGCGCCGTCCCCGCGTCCATGGAACAGACGATGCAGCTCGCGGGGGTCCTCCTCTTCGCGTTGGTGGGCGTGGCAGCCGGGGCGCTGACCGGTATCGTTCCGGGTCTGCATGTGAACAACCTGGCATTGCTGATTTTGGCAGCGGGCGGCGCCCTCTCGGCGCTGGTCCTCGCAGCCTTTCCGTCGGCCTCGCTGTTCGAAATCGCGCTCCTGACGGCGTCGCTGATTACCTCTGTGGCCGTGACGCACACGTTCGTCAACTGCATCCCCTCGACCTTCCTGGGGGCGCCCGATGAATCTACATCGCTCAGCGTCCTGCCGGCGCACCGCATGACCCTCGAGGGGCGCGGCTACGAAGCCGTCGAGCTCTCCGCCGTCGGCAGCCTGGGCGGGCTGATGGTGTCGTTCTCGCTGCTCATCCCGGTCTTCGTCGTCCTCGGCCCGCCTATGGGCGGCTACGAGAGGATAATCGACACCTCGATAGTCCTGATACTGCTAGTCGTCGTCGCGATTCTGGTGCTCGACGAGGGCTCGAAGCCCGTCAAGTCGGGCATCGCCCTGAAAGGCATCGTCGTCAAGGGCGGGGAAGGCGCTTCCACGCCCGCTGCGGCGCTCGCATACGGGGACACGGCCAGGGTATCTGGACGGGTCTCCCGCGCCTGCGGACCGTCGGATTTCTGGCTGCGAGACGACAGCGGAGAGGTTCACGTCGTCCTCAAGTTCGGAACGGCACCTGCGCCCGGCACCTCCGTCTCGGTCCATGGCAGGGTTGTAAGGAGCGCCGACGCCGCTGGCGGGCCGAGGCGCGTGGCCCTCGCCCTCGCCGTCTTCGGCCTCTCCGGGGCGCTCGGTGCGGCGCTGCTCGTTCCCGACGGGGTCGCCGGTATTCTCCCTGTGCCGATTGCCGCCGACGACGGCGCCGCCCTGCTCCTGCCGCTATTCTCCGGGCTGTTCGGATTGCCCTTGCTGGTCGAGAGCATGAAAGGGCGCGATAAGGTCCCGCCGCAGGGCACCCGCGCACGGCCGAAGCTCGCGGGCTGGCGGAAGGCACGCGGGACCGTCTCTGGAACCGTCGGTGGATGCGTGACGGGGTGGCTCCCCGGCGCGTCCAGCGCGGTCGCGGCGGCGATTTCGGCACAACTCTCGGGGGCGAAGGGCTCGGGCGACGACGAATCGGACGAGTTCATAGTTTCCGTATCGGCGGTGAGCACCGCGAACACGATATTCAACCTGCTGGCGCTCTTCGTGCTGATGCGGGCCCGCAGCGGCGCGATGAAGGCGGTGCAGGGCCTCATCGGCGACGATGTGACGCTCTGGACCTCGCTGGGCGGCGTGCCGTGGGCGCTCTGCTGCTTGCTCGCCTGCGTGCTCGTGTCTGGATTGCTGGCATTCGTGCTCACGCTGTTCATCGGAAAGCGCGCGGCGAAGCTCCTGCCCCGGGTGAGGTATCGACCGCTCGCCGTCGGCGTCTGCTGCTTCATGGTAGCGATGTCGTTCGTCTTCGGCGGCGTGCTCGGGCTGGGGATACTGGCTTGCGCTTATTTCCTGGGCACCCTCCCCGACAGGCTGGGCGTGAGGCGCGTGCATCTGATGGGTTGCATCATCGTGCCGACGCTGTGGTTCCTGGCGTTCGCTTGATGCACAACGAGCCGCCAGTGAGTCAAAATGCATCGTTCGGCCTCCCCACGCTACATGTACTCTTCTCGGGATATGAATGCCCCCCGCAATCCCTCGCCCGGTGAAAGAGATGAACACCACAAGGATGATGGCGATCGGCGCGGTCTTCGTGATCGCGGTGCAGGTGCTGGCGAACGCGGCGCTCGGCGAGGCCGGACGCGCAGAGAGCGGAATCAGGATGACCGAGCTCATGTTCGACCCAGCTGGAACTGAAATCAGCGGCGAGTGGCTCGAGCTGCGCAACTGCGGCGAAGCCACGGAGAACGTCGGCGGCTGGACACTCAGCGACCAGGACGCGGCGGCGGAGCTGGTCTTTCCGGAGATGACGCTCGTACCAGGTCAGTTCGTCATCGTTCACAGCGGCGCAGGCGAGAACGGCACGGACGCCTCCGGCGCCGCGCACTTCTACATCAACCGCACGACTGGCGTTTGGAACAACCCCGGCGACGACGCGCTGCTGACCGACTCGCTCGGCCATGTCGTCGATTTCTTCTCCTACGGCAACGGCACCGGGCTCGATTCTTGCCCGGCTGACGGCTGCTGGCCTCACGCCTCGCTCCTACCGGCCGAGGGGATGCCCCTTGCGCTGGCGGACGAGCCAATCGGCGCATGGCTGCCGCGCGTCCCGTCGCCCGGGCGGGCGAATGGCGCTCCGGCGTACTCGGACGACGTTCTGATAACCGGAGTGTGCTACGCTCCCGACGACAGCGGCGAATTCGCGAGGATGGCCAACGTCGGATGTGCTGCTCTGGACCTCTCGGACTGGCGTCTCGCCGATTTCGAGGGAATCCTGTCATTCCCGGCTGGCGCAACGTTGGCTCCCGGCCAAACTGCAATCGTCGCTGAGAACGCCACGAAGTTCTGGGGCGCGTTCGGCACGTGGCCGGAGTTCGCGTACTCGAACATGTCGCAGGTGGACGCTGGCTTCGGCCTTACGAACGACGGCGACGAGCTGGTGCTAGCGGACCCTTGGGGCATGACAGTCGACCTCTACGTCTACGGCGCGTCGGAGCACGTCGGAGTCGGATGGAACGGCGCGCCTGCCGGTGCGCCCGGGAGCGCCATCGCTCTCGGCAGGCGTTGTACGTGATCGTGGCGAGCCAGGGAGCCGGATCGCGCTCCGGATCCAGGGTGTGCGCCGATCGGTGGACTTTCAAGAACACATCCTGCGTCACATCCTCCGCGGCGAAGTCCTCGCCCGTGAGCCGGCGCGCGAGCGCGTACACGCGTTCGAAGCATCGGTCGAAGAGC
>DAIRED010000260.1:0-3104 GCA_036795795.1 Thermoplasmatota archaeon
ACTTGAATGTCTAAGCCGTTCGAGCCGTGCGCACTCCTGTCCCGCCGTCAAATCTTGGACGGAGACGCTCCGGCGAGGCATCCACGCGACCTCTCGTCAAATTCATGCCAATACGAAGAAATTAAGAACAGTTCACGGTCGAGGCCACTGCGGTGTCCAAGTGACGGTTCCTAGTCGTTCGTTTCACGAACTATGATGGGTGACGTTCCTTAAATAATTCTCTACCCCGTCCCTTCGTTGGACTCGTGACTCTCACTTTAAACCACATTCCTTAGTGCTGGCATATTGGACCTCCTAAAAATGGGGATACAACCGAACTTGAATGTCTAAGTCGTTCGAGCCGTGCGCACCCCTGTCCCGCCGTCAAATCTTGGACGGGGATGCTCCGGCGAGGCATCAGCGCGACCTCCCGTCAAATCTATTCTAAAGTAAATCTATAAAGAACAGTACACGGTCGAGGTCGCTGCGGCTCCCAAGTCACGCGTCGTATCTGTTCTCATCCGTATAGTATATGCATATATCAGCTAATATAAGCTTCTATACCCCGTCCTAACAGACGAGGCTTGTTGTATACAAAACGCTCGCCGTTTTCGACCTCCCTGCCGTCTCGCAACAGTTCTACGTGTTCGCATTTCATTGGGATGGAATCGTCGAGAGGGTACATAAACTCCAACGGGGGGTCGCTGTAAGTGCTACAGTTAACATTCATGGTGTAGGATCCTCTTTGAGGGGAATACCATTTTTACTTGAGCAAATAGGGTTAAAAATAGTCGACAAAGTAATTTCATTATAGCAAGGTGCCAGCGACAACCGTCACGGCTTTCCCCGAGATGTAGACCCGATCCTTGCCCACGCGTACCTTGATAACGCCTCCCCTTTCCGACACCTGATGTCCCATCATTTCATCTTTTCCTAGCTTCTTCTGCCAATACGGACCAAGGCAGCAATGGGATGAGCCAGTCGCTGGGTCTTCGTTCACACCCACTCCCGGTGCGAAGTAGCGAGAGACGAAATCAAAGTCCTTCGTCGACGATCTAGCCGTTACCATCACTCGACCCAATGGCAACGTTCCTAACAAAGCGAAGTCCGGTGTCATCTCGCGTACGATTTCCTCGGATTCAACCTCCATGAGGTATCCGACATCGTTGCACCCCAGATACAAAGCCTTCGCTCCCAGGACGAGCAGCAATTCTCCAGGCACTGCGCATTTCTTCGCCAATCGCTTCGGAAAGTCCAGCTCTATCCACTCGCCGTTCTTTCTTGCAACCAGCTCTCCGCTACGGGTGTCGAATCGCGCTGGTTCATTGGATTTCAGTATCCCTGTCTGCCAGAGAACGTGCGCGCTCGCCAGCGTCGCATGGCCGCATAGGTCTACCTCCACGGTCGGAGTGAACCAGCGCAAACCGAATACATCTTTAGTCCTTGTAACGAATGCGGTTTCCGATAAATTCATTTCCGCAGCAACGCTTTGCATCCATTCATCAGGTTTCGATGCATCTAACAGGCATACTGCAGCGGGATTGCCTCTGAAAGGTACGTGTGCGAAAGCATCGACATGGTATATTTTAAATGACATGTGTATCACATGGATTCGCGGTTATAAGAAAGTTGGCTTCAGGATAAGTTCTCTCGGTTTCTAGACTCATTAATGATGAATATCATTTTGGGTTTATTAGGCACTTCGACAGAGACACCAACGGGCATTTGCCCAGAGGTGATTAAACGATAATTAAAGCAGCAGCAGTATGTGTGCTGTGCGCGATGCTGGCGGCGACGACCGCGCTGCCAGGGCGCGCGAGTGCTGGGTCAAACGCCGCGCAAGGCATGATGAACGTGGTCCTCGACACGCAGAACAATCTCTTGACGATAACCATCGTTTCGGAGACGCCATGGGATTCTGCCATGAACTTCACCATCGCCCATAAGAAGGTTTTGATCGCGCCAATGGACGGGGATGGCGGCTACCAGGGTTTGACGCCGGTGAAAATCAAGGAAAAAATACACAAGGAGGTGTACAAGGTGATTCCGAAGGGCGGGATTGACGGGAACGGCGTGGTCGTGAGGTTCGGGTGCAACAACACGGGGCTCGCGGCGACTTTCTTGGACGACCATACGGCGCAGCTCGGGCCATTTCACGTGAGCATCGATGGCCTCGTGACGGGAGATGTGATTCCGCTCGAACTAGAGCCGAATCAAGAAGACCCTTGGTGAATCAATTTTTTCCCAATAGTTTCAAATCTTTTTCTATCTCTCTTTTTAACCTTTCGTCCCCTACTTTCTCTGCATAAGTGAGCGTGGAACGAATGTATTTTTTAGCCTCGGAGTAACGCTTCAAGCCCAGCAGAGCTTTTCCCAGGAAGGCATCCGCCTTGGCGATGTCGGCGGGTATGCCCCTCTCGACCGCTATTTTTCTCGCCCTCTCAGCGAATGGTAAGGCTTTCTCCGGTGTACCTTTCAATCGATAAAGAAGAGAAAGGTTCTGGCTGAATGATATAATCATTTTCTTCTCGCCGAGGCCATCGAATATCTTGAGACCTTTTGTAAGGTATTGCTCGGCCTTCTCATAATTTGGAAGTTTGATTAGTACCCCGCCTGCGTTAGCTAATGAGTACGCCAGGAGCCGCACATTCCCTATTTTCTCACATAAATCTGTTGCCTTTTCATGATATTCAAGCGCAGTCTTCGAATCACCTGTTGCAAGATAACTTTTACCGATACTCGTTAGAACCTTGCACAGCTCCACATTGTCTTTGATTTGTTCAAAAAGAGCTGCCGCCTCCTCCTTCGATTTTATAGCTCGATTCATGTGCCCCTGAGCGTGCTCGACCCTCCCCATGCCATACGTGGCCTGAGCTAGCAGCTTTGTGTTATCTGATTTTCGCGCGATATTTCTTGCCGCTTCGAAAGCCTCTTTTGCTTCGGAGACCGCCTTTAATTCTAGGGATAAGTTGCCGAGGGAATATTGTGCCTCGCCAGTGGCTGCCACAGAACCCGAGCGTTCCGCAACCGCTATAGCTCGCTTAACAGTTTTTCTCGCATCTACAAGTTGGCCTTTTCGATAGTAAATTCCCATCAGCCGTGTGATAGCCAAAGCTGATTGTATA
>DAIRED010000261.1:0-3091 GCA_036795795.1 Thermoplasmatota archaeon
CCCGCTGCTCCAGGACATCCGCAGGCGCGACGACATCAGGATACTCGAGGTCACCCCGGTGAACAGGAACCTCCTGCCCTACAAGGTGGTCAAGCTCTTCAAGGGCGAGCTTCTGTGAGCGTCGAGCTTCTGCGGGAGGGCGGGGCGCAATTTTACGCCGAACCTGCGAAAACGTCCGTCGGGCCAGCCTCCTGCGAATCCGCGGTCTTCTACAACCCCGCGATGCGCCACTCGCGCGACGTCTCCGTCTGCCTGTGCGGCTCTGAGGGGTTCGGAGCGGGAAAGCGCCTCCTCGATGGGATGGCCGCCAGCGGCGTGCGCGGCCTGCGGCTCGCCGTCGAGGCGTGCCCCGAGGCCGAGGTTGTCATCAACGACCGCGACTCAGACGCGTTCGACGCCATAAAGAAAGGAATCGAGCGCACCGGAGCCGCCAACGCCGCCGCGTCCAACGAGGACCTGCGACAGATGCTCGTCCGCGGCAAATACGACTACGTCGACGTGGACCCGTTCGGCAGCCCCGTCCCGTTCGTCGACGCTGCGGTGCGCGCGTGTAGGCGCGGCGGCATCCTGGCCGTGACCGCGACGGACACGGCGGCGCTGTGCGGCACTTTCCCGAAGACATGCGAGCGCCGGTACCAGGCCAGGTCGCTGCTCAACGAATGCGCGCACGAGCTCGGCGCCCGCATCCTTGCGGGATTCGCGGTGCGGGCGGGGGCGGTCCACGACATCGCCGCGAAGCCGATTCTCAGCTACGCCAGGGAGCACTACGTCCGAGTCTATTTGCGAGTGCGCGCGGGGGCTGGCAGGGCGGACGCGCTGCTCAAGGAGATGGGGTACGCCAACTTCGACGGGGAAGGCGGGCGGCGCACGACCGCGCACCCCGAGGAAAAGCGCTGGGCGGGCCCGCTGTGGGCGGGCGAGTGCTTCGACGCGGCGACGCTGGACGCGATGCTGGAGTTCGAATCTGGCTCGAACCTCGTCCTCGGGAAGGATCTGCGCG
Organism: Thermoplasmatota archaeon; assembly: GCA_036795795.1. GTDB lineage: Archaea > Thermoplasmatota > Thermoplasmata > SG8-5 > DAIRED01 > DAIRED01. Next base: position 1,001 of record DAIRED010000261.1, read on the forward strand.
TATGGCGAGCCGAATCCGGCGGGCCGCCGTACCACCACGACGTCGCGTGGCTGTCTCGAAAGTTCAAGGCCTCGCAGCCGAGGATGGAGCGCCTCATGGCAGGGCTCAAGGAATCTGGCTTTTTCGCGGAGCGCACGTCGTTCGCACCGACCGGGCTCAGGACGGACGCCCCGGTCGAAGAGATACGCAAGTTTTTCTAGGCGCCCAAGCATCTCGGAGGCGAGGGGATGCCGTGGCGAAATCGAAAAAGACCGGTGCAGGGGGCAAAACTGGGGAAACTGGCGATGCGGCGGAGATTGGCTACTGTGGCCTGTACTGCGCCGAGTGCCCGAGCCACGTTGGCAAGATAGCCGACCTCGCGCGCGACCTGCGCAAGGAGCTGCGTGCGATGCGCTACGAGAAGGCGGCGGAGCAGCTTTCGAAAATCTCGTTCTTCAAGGCGCTGGAGCACTATCCCGAGTGCTACGAGGTCCTGGGCCAGATGGTGAAGATGCGCTGCAACAGGGTCTGCAGGACCGGCGGGGGCAACCCCGCGTGCAAAGTCAGGATTTGCGCCCGTAAAAACGGTTACGAGGGCTGCTGGGAGTGCGCCGAGTTCGAAAAATGCTCGAAGATGGACTTCCTGAAAGGCGTGCACGGGCGCGCGCACACGGAGAACCTCAAAACGATAAAGAAGGGCGGCGTGGAGAAGTTCCTGAAAGGAAAGAAGCACTGGTACTGCGAGTGATTCGCACCGATTCAACCTTGTTTAACCTCTCTCAATACGTTATATAACGTATTGGGGGCTCATCTAGGCTCGAAATCGGCGACCGGGCACGGGCTCATGCAGATGAAGCACTTCTTGCACTTCGATGCGTCGAGCCGCACCTTTCCGCCGCGCAGCTCGAGCGCCCCCTCGGGGCACCGCGCTATGCAAATCCCGCACGCCTGGCAGTGCAGCGCCTTGACGACGAGGCCCCTTCCGCTCGGCGAGTCACGATTGCCGTCGACGATGAACAGCATCTCGGCGACGCGCTCCTTTTCAGCGTCGGTCAGCGGGCGCTCGGCGGGCTCCTCGCGCCTTCTCTCGACGGGTTTGCCGACCAGCGCCAGCACCTCCTTAGGCGGCGCTTCCTTCCAGCGCCAGAGCGCCAGGGTCACCCATTCCTCCGGGTAGCCGTTCCTGGCAGCGAAAGCCCGGAGCCGCTCCGTGTATCGCTCGTACCCCGGAAAATGGGCGCGCATGGTCTCGACGTCCGCCAAATCGGCCGAGGGGCATACCCAGCATCCGATGCGCGGCATCCCGCGGTCGTACCAGAGGTTGTACGGCGCCCTCTGCTGGAATATGTAGAGCCATACGTGCAGCGCTGTCCACTCCTGTATCGGCGACGCGGCGTCCTGGCCGGGGACCCAGGGGTTCATCCAGACCGAGCCTTTCTTGGAGCGCTGCTCGGATTCGTAGCGGCGCTGGCCGATGAGCGAGAGCACGCCCTTCGGGAAACGTCGGCGAATGATTCGGGACGTTGGGCCGAGCTTGCAGGTCTTGCAGCACCAGCGGAAATCTTTGGCAGGCGGGCCGAAGTGCTCCATCCCGTTCCAGAACGAATCGGGGGCACGCTCCTCCACGAGCTCCAGGCCGTATCTCGCAACGGTCTCGTGCACGTGTGTTATGGTCTCGGGCAGCTCGATACCCGTATCAACGAAAATCATCGGCGGCGTGAGCCCTGTCTCGAGCGCCAGAAGCAGCACCGCAAGGCTGTCCTTGCCCCCGGAAAACGATACGGCCAGTGGCTTCTCACCGCTTGCCAATCCCTTAATGAATTTTCGTGCTTTGGCGCGCCTCTTGTCGAGCGCCTTCTCGCTCGCCCTCACGGCGTCGCTCCAAGTTCCTCCGCCCTTGAATTCCTTGGGAGGGGCTGGCTCCTCAGCCCATCGGTTTCTGACAGCTGGACCGCGCCCGTCCACCATCTCGCGCCCGCACATCCGGGACGCGCCGACGGAAAGCCCCAGCCGCTCCTTCGTGACGACGACGACCTCGTCCCCGACCTTGATTCCGGTGTCGCATTCGAGCACGCCCACCGCCATCGCGCTCGCCCCGCCGAGCATCGGCTT
>DAIRED010000262.1:0-3088 GCA_036795795.1 Thermoplasmatota archaeon
AGGTCTCGTCCACGAGCGCGTCCCGCTGCATCTCGTGGTGCGACTGGACGCCCACGTCCGTCAGCACGTCGCAGACGAGCAGGTAGGGACTGGCATCGCCGCCGTGCGGGACCAGGCGCTCGTCCACGTCGGCGGCCCCCGGCGGGTAATCTGCCCCGAGCAGCCTCACCGTCGTCGCGGCCCACCGAGACGCCTGCTCCGAGCCGTCGAGCCCCTCCCCATCGTCGTTCCCGAGCCACCCCGTCAGGGTCTCCGCGACGCCGCCTATGGCATCCACAAGCGCGGATATCACGCCGTAGCACTCGTCCGCAGCCTCCATCAGGCCCAGGTAATCGAAGAACTTGAGGATGAACTGGTCCACGACGGCGTTGAATCCCTGGGCCAGTATCGCGTCCAGTGGCACCGGCCTCGTGTCAAGGCCCGAGTAAAGCGCGACGAGGTCGGCTGGGTCCAGCGTCCCGTTCGTAGCATAATCGGTGACAAGCGAGCCGAGCGCGCCGCCGTCGCCGAGGGCGGCCAGCGCTGCCGGGTCAGCAGACCGCAGCCTCCTGGCAACTTCCAGGACGACGCCGAGGTTCAGAGCCAGCTCGATGTCCGCTTTGGTGATTATCTCCGACCCGGGGCCAGGCGACAAATCGAGGCCGTTCCCGTAGCCTTCCAGCGTCCTGAACTGGGCTATCGTGGTGAGGACGTACTTGGCCACGCGCGCCACGGGGGAGAACTCCCCGTCCCCACCCGCCTCGACGGTGTCTAGCTTGCTCCTCAGGAGCGGGTAGGGCGAAGGTATCTCGCACGTGACTTCGACCGTGCGAGTCAGCTTCATCCCGTCCGCAGCCTCTACGGTGAAGTTGGCGCATCCCGCCACCACGTAAAACGCCGGGAGCAGCGTTTCGTCGACCTCGTCCGGCTCGGCGTTGTCGAGCGCGCGCCCCTGGCTAGTGACGATTTCGTCCGCGTCGCCCGTAACCGTCTCCTCGCTGACGTTAGCCGTCGATTCGACCGCATCGACGCACTCCCTGTCGCTCGCCGTCACCCACAGCGAGCACCCTTCCAGCGAGACGGAGCAGCCCCCGACGGTCGCCGGAAATGCCTCTGCGAGGTAAGACGAAATACCGCGCTGGAACTCCCCGTCGATGAGGCTGGCGTTTTCGTAGAACTGCGTCGAGAGGGCGATCGCCCGGACAGCCTCCGCCCGCGCCGCAGCGTCCAGCTCCGCGCAGACCGATTCGGAGACCCAGCTCATCCGCTCCAACCCCAGCCTCGCGGCCCTGTCGTCGGCCAGGCGCTTCGTCTCCGCCGAGAGGTATATGGCGCTCGTTCCCGCGAGCAGCAGGACGAGGACGGCGACGACGGCGAACGGGACGCGCCCGGCCGAGTCCCAGCGGCGCTGGTCTCGCATCGGAGCCCTCCGCCTCGCCATCATTCAAGGCCTCCAGATGGACAGGACGACGCTGGCCCGCCCGGGAAGCCCGCCCGCCATCTGCAATTCGAGGCTCGCCGAGGACCTAGATTGCGGCGCCTCCGTACCGAGCGAGAAGTTCGCCGAGGCGCCATCGTAGCTGCACGATAAGGACCACTGGCGCCCGCCCGACAGCGATTCCGCGGCGGCCGCCAGCCGTCCGTTCAGCGCCGAAAATTCAGCCTCCGTCCCGGAGGCCAGCATCGCCAGCTCCTCGACGATGAGCGCGGCGGCGGGCGAATCCCCGAGCGCGCACTGCTCTCCGCCGACGAAATAGCTGGCTCCGGAGATTGTCGCCCTCGAGAGCGAAGCCAGCATCCCGCGCGCGTACTCGATCTCGCTCGCCGCGCTCGCGGTCCTCGCGTCCCTGGCCAGCGCCCCGGAGTAGGCGTACATCGCCGACGACGCGACCGCCATGATGACCAGGAAAGCCATCGCGTCGAAGAGCGCCCCTTGGCCCCGTCGGTCCATCATCAGTCCATCCCCCAGCCTTCCACGTAGACAATTCCGGTGCGCACGAAGCCATCTGGCTCGACGACGTTGCACGGACGGGAGACTCTAATTTTATCGCCCGATAACGGAGGCTCGCTGGAATTGCAGCTCCACCTGGCCGTTCCGGAATCGTCGGCGACTGTGACCCGGTACTCGAATCCGACGGAAGGGTGCCGGTCCTGGAAGCCGCTGGAAGCGTTCGCGTCCGCGAGGCAAGCGGCGTCGAACATCCCCAGCCGCCCCTGCCACGTCAGCGTCTCGTCGGCGCACACCATGCTGGCAAACGATTCGACCCGCTCCCGGTCGGCGATTGCTGACCGGCGCGACATGTACGACGCGCGGGCCTGAGCGGCGCTCGCGATGAAGAGCGATAGCGCTACCAGTACCACCAGCAGTGCAGGAAGCTCCTCGGTGAATCCTCCGGCGCCTCGTCTATTCCAAATCTTCATCCCAGCTCTGAAATGGATAAGGCCTAGAAAAAGGTTGCGCGGTGCTGCGCATCACTTCCGTCTCATCCTGTTCCGCTCGCTCGGCATCCCAGGGATGGCCGGCGGCGCCTGCCGCTCGTCGAGGAGCTTCAAAACGGAGGATTGCATGCTGCCGATGGCAGCCTCCATGCGCTTGAGCCGGCAGTTCATGCAGTCGCAGGTGGCGTCGGCTGGAATGGCTCCGATTCCGCCTTCGAAGTGCGGGCTCTTCCTCGCTGGCTTCATAGAATGACGAAGGGAGATTGCATCGTTGGTATATAAGAATTGTCGGTGGCACGGCGCGCGTTCGGCCTCACGCCCGGCGCTCCAGGATGCCTCGGACCGCTCCGACCAGCTTCCCGCACCCGTGCCACAGCGGATCGCAGGCCGGCAGCCCGTGCTCCCGCTCCCATTCGGCGACAGTCGCGTCCGCTTCCGCGTGGGCCATCCCATCGTGGTTGAGCGTCAGCGCGATGACGTCCGTCTTGGTGAACGCTTTGACCAGGGTCCGCTCCGCCTCTATCGTCGACGGTGGCAGCCTCAGCTCCGGATGGTAGTTGCGATGCTGCCTGCGAGGCGCGTGCTGCAGGACGACGCCCGACGGCTGGCTCGCCATGCATATCGCGCGGCTGCCGCAGACGTACGCGGGATGAGACAGCGCCCCCTGGCC
>DAIRED010000263.1:0-3064 GCA_036795795.1 Thermoplasmatota archaeon
TCGTGCCCGATGTTCTTGTGGTACCACATCCACGCCTCCGGGTTGATGGGCTCTCCGACGGTTCCGAGCAGCCTGAGGGAGCTGAGGTCGTGCTTGGCGGGCCACTGCTCGCCCTCGCGCATCAGTGCGCGTATGGCGGTCGGCGCGGTGTAGATGATGTTGCACTTGAACTTCTCGACGATGTGCCAGAATCGGTCCGGGGCTGGATATGTCGGCACGCCCTCGAACATCACGGTCGTGGTTCCGGCGCTCAATGGCCCGTACACGATGTACGAGTGGCCGGTGACCCAGCCTATATCGGCGGTGCACCAGAACGTGTCCTCGTCTTTGTTGTCGAAGATCCACTTGAAGGTGGTCGTGACGTAGAGCATGTACCCGGCGGTGGTGTGCATGACGCCCTTCGGCTTTCCGGTCGAGCCGGATGTGTAGAGCAGGTAGAGCGGGTCCTCGGCGTCCATCTGCTCGCACTCGCAGACCGGGCTGGCCTTGGCCATCTCCTCGTGGTACCAGACGTCGCGGCCTTCCTTCATCTCGACCGGGATGGTCCCCATGCGCTTGACGACGACGACCTTCTTTATCGACGGGCACTGGTCGACCGCAGCGTCGGCGTTGGCCTTGCCGTTGATGGTCTTGCCTGAGCGGTAGTATCCGTCCGCGGTGATGAGGATGTTGCACTCGCTGTCCTGGATACGGTCCCGGAGCGAGTCGGCGCTGAATCCCCCGAAGACGATGGAGTGCATCGCGCCGATGCGCGCGCACGCCAGCATCGCGACGGGCAGCTCCACGATCATCGGCATGTAGATGGAGATGCGGTCGCCCTTCTTCGCGCCAAGGCTCTTGAGGACGTTGGCGAACTTGCTGACCTCGTAATGGAGCTGCTGGTACGTCAGGGTGCGGACCTCGTTCTCGGGCTCGCCCTGCCAGATGATGGCCGCCTTGTTCTTCCTGTTGGTCTTGAGGTGCCTGTCGACGCAGTTGTACGAGGCGTTCAGCTTGCCGCCCTTGAACCACGTGAACTTGGCGTTGTCCTTGTCGTGCCAGTCGAAGACCTTGTCCCACTTCTTGGAGAACCATTCCAACTGCTCGTTGGCTTCCTTCTCCCAGAACTTGACCGGGTCCTTGACGGACTCGTCGTAGATCCTCCTGTAGTCGCTCATGCTCTTTATGTGGGCCGCCCCGGAAAACTCCTTGGTCGGCTCGAACTTCCGCTTCTCGTCCATCATGGACGTGATGCCCTTTGCTTCTGTTGCCATGGTATGTCCCCCCTCGTTCGAAAAAGAACAAGGTGTCGAGACGACAAAAAGAGAGTATGCTACTTAACATTTTCTACATACTATTCTCGTAAAATCGGATGTGGATTACGATATTGATGAGCGTTCTCGTGAAATGCGGCACGCTTTCGGACAAATACGAACATGGTCATTTCTCGGAACCTTTTTCTACGATGCGCGCCTACGTAAGTGGCTTATGGCCAAGCTAGGCGGCTCAGGGATACTGTCGAAGATGCAGCCCGAGGTCCGGGAATGGTTCAGAGGTAAGTTCAGCTCGATGACGGAGCCGCAGGAGCGTGCCATCCCCCTGATACACGCCGGGTGCAACGTCCTTATATCGTCCCCGACGGGCTCGGGAAAGACTCTGACTGCGTTCCTGGCAATCATCAACGAGATGCTCGCGCTTTCGAAGCGCGGGGAGCTGGAGAACCGCGTGTACTGCGTCTACGTCTCGCCCCTCAAGGCCCTTGCGAACGACATAGAGAAGAACCTCGTCGCCCCGCTGGTCGAGATAACCTCGTTGTGCGAGGCAGACCCGGGGATACGCGTCGCGGTCCGCTCCGGGGATACGAGCAACTCCGACCGCCAGAAGATGCTCCGCAAGCCGCCCCACATCCTCATCACCACACCAGAATCGCTGGGAATCCTCCTCTCGGCGCCGAAGTTCCGCGAACTGCTGGTCGGAGCGCGGTGGGCCATCGTCGACGAGATACACGAGATTTGCTCGTCGAAGCGTGGCGTGCAGCTCGCTCTCAACCTGGAGCGCCTGAGGGACGTGGCCGGCGTCAACTTCGTCCGCATCGGGCTCTCGGCCACACAGGCTCCGATATCGGAGATCGGCCTCTTCCTTGGCGGCCACGAGGGGGGGAAGGCTCGCCCGATGGAGATAGTCGAGGCCAAGATGACCAAGGACCTGGACATCCGGGTCATGGCCCCTACCGACCGGATGAACGAGCTGCCGGTCGATGTCGTGAATGCCGCGCTCTACGAGCGCCTGGAGGGGATGATACGCTCCCACACGACGACCATCGTTTTCACGAACACGCGCAGCGGGACGGAGCGCGTCGCCCTGAAGCTCAAGGAGATGGGCATCGAGAGTATGGCAGCGCACCACGGCTCCCTCAGCAAGGAGACTCGGTTGGAAGTGGAAGGCCAGCTCCGGGATGGCCAACTTCAGGCAGTCGTGACCTCCACGTCGCTAGAGCTCGGAATCGACATCGGCAGCGTCGACCTGGTCGCGCAGATTGGCTCGCCGAAATCCATCTCCAAAGGGCTGCAGCGCGTCGGGCGCTCGGGCCACGGCGTCGGAAAGACCAGCAAGGGCCGTCTCATCGCCTTCGACAACGACGACCTCATCGAGTGCGCGGTCCTGGTCAAGAACGCGCGGCTCGGGCACATCGACCGCGTCTCGATCCCGAGCAACAGCCTCGACGTGCTGGCCCAGGCGCTGGTGGGGATGAGCATTGAGCGCGTGTGGAACGTCGAGGAGGCGTTCACGCTCGTCAGGAGGGCGCACCCCTACTTCGAGCTGGCACGGGAGGATTTCGACGCGGTGATGCGCTACCTCGGCGGGCTGGAGATGGAGGACATCTACTCGAAGCTCTGGTACGACCAGGAGAAGGGGGAGTTCGGGCGCAAGAAGGGCGGCCGGATGATTTACTACCTCAACTCCGGGACGATTCCGGACGAGGCCGACTACCAGGTCTTCAGCGAAAAGGGGCGCCATCTGGGCAAGCTCTCGGAGAAGTTCGTAGAGCGGCTCGGCGCGCGGGACGTCTTCGTCCTCGGCGGCC
>DAIRED010000264.1:0-3057 GCA_036795795.1 Thermoplasmatota archaeon
AGGCGATTCCCGCGCCGACGTCGCGCTCTGTCAGCTTTTTGGAAGAATCTATCCTCGTCCCCTCGCAAATCATCGCATCGACGTCCCCGACCTTTGTAGCATATTCCGCAATCGTCATCGGGTTCGTCCCGTGGAAGCGTATGTCGCCGGTGTACAGGATGCGCTTGCCCTCGGCCTCCACGACGTAGCTGGCAGCTCCGGGCACGGAGTGGTCGACCTCGACCATCTTGACTGTCATTGCTCCGATGGTCCTGACGTCCCCGTCGGCCATCTCGTCGCAAGTCCGGACAGACTCCCCCTTGACTAACTTCGGGATGCCCTCGAGCCCTGCTTTCTTGTAGAACTCCACGCGCGGGACGGCGGACACGAGCGCCTCCGTCTTGAATGCGGAGACCTCGTCGATGGTCTCGACCACCGTCCGCGTCGCCGAGGTGCAATGGAGCAGCATCCTGGGGTCCAGAAAACCTATCGCCCCGACGTGGTCCAGGTGGGCGTGCGAGACGAAGAGCGCGTCGGCGAACGGCCGCCCCTCCTTCGCCAAGTAGGCGTCGTAAGACGGAACGGTTCCCTCGAAGAACCTGGAACCCCTGACGAGCACGCGCCCGTGGACGTCGTTCCGCAGGTTCGCGGCCCCCTCGGGCTCGAAGAAGCGCCCGTCGTAGACGCCCGGGAGGCGCGGCAGCGCCCCGAGCGTCAGCCTGTCCCCCAGCTCCGTGTTCGTGCGGGGATTGAGAAATCCGGAGAAGTACGTCGAATCGAAGCCCATGCGCGAGCCGAAGTCGAGAAGTATCCGCGACTTCCCCGATTCGACCAGTATCTGGTTGCCGCCGACCTCGCCGGCGGAGCCGTAGACGGTAACGTGAGTCATCGTTCGCACCCGCAGACGTATCGGCGGAGCGGGTAAAAGGTTATGCGGCGGCTCGGAGCGAGATTGTCTTTAGGTCTATTGGATTTGCGCCCTCAAGTGCGCAAGTAGGGTCATTTTGAGCGAGCGCGCTTCCTCGCTGCCTATCGCCCCATCCTCAGGGATGAATAGTGTGTCAGTTTCGTCCACATCGCTGTCGAGCTGCGTCCTCAGGTAATCCACAGCGTAGTCGATGAGGGCACAAAGCTCCACCTGCGCCTGCTCGTCGATAATCCAGTCGTTCGCGAGCTTGCCGTCGACGTAGCCGTCCGCCTTCGCCCTCACGTCGTTTAGGAGCTTGTTGATGGCCTCCTGGTACTCGCCCGCCTCTATCTTGGCCTCGACCTCCGCCATCTTGTTGAGGAGTGCGTGCCTCCGTTGGTCTGGGTTCTTGTCGAAGGCGTCGTCGTCGAGCCCCGCGATGTAGTCGATTATCGGCTGCGTGACCGAAGTCGTGAAGGACGCGGAAGTCGCCTCGTTGTTGTCCTCAGACATCTCCGGTATCGCGCCGTACGGATCCACCGTCGCAGTTATCGTGTACGTGTCGGCGGCCAGTTTGACGTAGTATGAAGCTATCTCGTCGCTGCCGGCGGCTATGTCGCTGGTGGGCTGGGTTGGGACAATGGCCTCGCCGCTGTGGGCAGGGTTAATCCCTGTCCACTTGATTCTGACCATAACGTCGTAGGCGGTGTTCCCGCCTATGTTGTGCACCGTCACCGCTATGAGGCTTGTGGAGGCCACGACCACGGTGATGTCAGACGAATCTATAGCCAGGTCGGGCAGCCAGCCGTCTTTCGTTGTGAAGGGGAAGCGGTCCACGCCCCAGTAGGGGAGGGCGGTGTCGCCGATGCCGTCACCGGCGATTAAGTGCTTGCCCGTCGTGTCCCATGGGTAGGTCATCCCGCCCGAATCCGTCCCGGCGTAGGCAGACCAGTAGTTGCCCTCGAGCAGCTCCTCGCTGTACCAGGTGTTCGGGTAGCATGTCGAGATCTGCTGGTTGTACGTCGAGATGATGTTGTTGTGGAATATCCTGTTGTTGATGGAGTTGGTGATGAGACTCATGGCGAAGTAGTTGTTAAGGAAGGTATTGTTCGACACCTCATTGTTGCAACTCGCATCTCTTATATACAGAGCCTCGCTACATGTCTCGAAGCGGTTCCATTGGACACAGCTGTCCGAGCAGTCATCCAGGCAGATGCCTGTAGATGCGTGTATCACATTGTCCCTTATCACCAGGTTGCGCACCGTCTCCCGTCCGCCGCCGATGTAGAAGCCCGTGCTGTAGCCGCTCACAACGGTGTTGCGTTCGATGACGCAGTTGACTGGATTCGTGTCCCACGTGAAGAAGTTAATGGCGTAGCTCCTGGCTGAGGGGGAATAGAATACGTTATCTGATATCGTCAAACCCGAAAAGTACGGCCCCATGTACATATAGATCAGGTCGTTGTCCGTTATCGTCGTGTCGATCAGGTAGTTTAGGGATATCGACGAAATCGAGGCCTGTCTCGTCACCGTGTGCCCGGACCCGGAGAGCCCCAGCGAGCCCATGGTGTTGTCATAGACCTGCTGCCCAGTTCCGCCGACGCCGAATCCGGACGCCTCGTTACCATAGATGAGGCTCGACGAGCCACCTATCGAGAAGCTGAGGTCGACGCGGTTGTTCCTCACGATGCTATCATAGACGGTAACCTGCATCCCATACTGGTAGTACCCGGGCAGGGGCGTTATGGTCACGTCGTTCCCGTCTATCAGGCTGTCGCTCCCCGGCGAGGTTATCTTGACGCCGAACTGCTGCGAGGTGATGACATTGTCGCAGAATATCAGAGTGTCGTCCGCCGTCAGGTAGGTGATCTCCACAGCGGCGTACTGGCACGGGTAGCCCGTGGAGGTTATCGTGTTGCCGACTATCGAGCCAGGGGACATGAAGCTGTTAATCCCGTACGCGACGTTCTCTATGACGTTGTCATGGATGTCCACGCCGGGGCACTTGTAGATGTTCAGCGCGAAGCTGCCGTGCGTCGCAGGAGCCATGCGGAACCCCGAGATGCTCACGCCCTGCGTCATCTGGATGGCGAACCCGTTGACCGTCGTCAGACCGCTCCCGGCTCCGACTAAGGTCACGCCCTTGCTGACTATCGGCCTCTCGGGGAACG
>DAIRED010000265.1:0-3051 GCA_036795795.1 Thermoplasmatota archaeon
CGCCTACGGCACGGCGTATACGTTCACAGTGACCGCGGCTCAGGACCTCGCAGGGAACGCGCTGGCGTCCGGCCCAGTCCCCAACCCGTGGACCTTCAACACCGGAGCCGCGCCCGATACGATTCCGCCCCAGGTCACCACGAACACCCCGGCGAACGGGGCGACGGGCGTCGCCATAACGAGCAACATCGTCGTCGATTTCAGCGAGGCCATGAACCAGGCCAACACCCAGGGGGCGTTCTCTACGGTCCCTTCGGTGGCCGGTGCCTTCTCATGGAACGCCGGCGGCGACATAATGACGTTCAACCCGACGGCAGACCTGGCGTACTCGACCACCTACACTGTGACGATACTCACCGCGGCCACGGACCTCGCCGGCAACACTCTGGACGGAGATAAGGACGGCACGATGGAGGCGGACAACAAGGACAAGTGGGTGTTTTCGTTCACGACCGGCGCAGCGCCGGACATCACGAGCCCCTACATACTGACCACGACGCCGGCCAGCGCGGCGACTGGGGTGGCAATCACGCAGTCGGTCGTCATCACCTTCAGCGAGAGCATCAACACCGGGACGCTCGCATACTCGTGCGCGCCCAACCCCGGCGGCTGGAGCGCGGCCTGGAGCACGGTAACGTACGCGAACGACCGCGTGACGCTGACGCACACCAGCTTCGCCTACGGCACGGCGTACACGTTCACAGTGACAGCGGCGCAGGACCTCGCTGGGAACGCGCTGGCGTCCGGTCCGGTGCCGAACCCGTGGACCTTCACCACGGGGGCGAACCCTGACTCGACGGGACCGATAGTGTCCGGAGTCACCGCGACGCCCAACCCGGTTGCGCAGGGGACAACCCTCACGCTCACGGCCAGCGTCTCGGACGCGACGACTGGCAACAACAACGTCGCGGCCTCCGAGTGGTCGCGCGGGGCGAGCGCTGCCGCGGCTGGCTCGGGCACGGCGATGAGCGCCTCGGACGGTTCGTTCAACTCGCCGAACGAAGGCGTGACGGCGAGCATCAGCACAACCGGATGGACCGAGGGTGCGAACACCCTGTGGGTGCGCGGGCGCGACGCCGTCGGCAACTGGGGGAACGCGGTCTCGACGAGCGTGACCGTCACGGTGCCGGACACCACGCCTCCGCAGGTGACAACGAACACCCCGGCGAACGGTGCGACTGGCGTGCTGGTTACGGCCAACGTCGTCGTGGACTTCAACGAGGCCATGAACCAGGCCAACACCCAGGGCGCGTTCTCCATAGCCCCCGCGGCCGCTGGCGCGTTCTCCTGGAACGCCGGAGGGGACATCATGACGCTCAACCCGACCGCCGACCTCGCAGCGGCCACGACATACACTGTGACGATACTCACCGCGGCGACGGACCTCGCTGGCAACACCCTCGACGGGGACAAGGACGGGACGATGGAGGGCGACGTCAAAGACAAGTGGGTCTTCTCGTTCACGACCGCCGGCGGCGCCTCAACCGAACGATACGCCGTCTGCGTGGGCATCAACAAGTACGACTACCAGAATGACCTGACTTACTGCGTCAACGACGCCAACGAATGCAGGACGAACCTCCTTGGCGCCGGATACTCGGTCAACCTGCTCACCGACGGCCAGGCCGGTAAAACTGCGATTCTCGCCGCGCTGAACACGATGGGAACCAGCGAGATCGCCGGGGACTACACGGCATTCACATACTCGGGCCACGGCGGCACGAGCGGCGGTATATATTTCATCTGCCCCGAGGACTGCTACTACATCGAGGACATGATATCGGACGATGAGATGGACGCGATTTTCGACACCTACCAGAGCGTCCACCAGCTCCTCTTCTTCGACAGCTGCAACAGCGGCGGTTTGTCGCTGGGCCAGTCCGGAAGGCTGCACATCATGGCCGCGGCTGCGAACCAGTACTCGTGGGACGGCCAGTCGGACATCGCCAACGGCGTTTGGACGTACTATTTCTGGGAGTACGGGTACAGGCTGGGCAATGCCGGTTCGACGGTCCTGGAGACAGTCTTCACATATGCCAAGCCGCTCGCGTCGAACTACGTCGACGTCAACTACGGATATACCATGACGCCTCAGATCTCGGATGGCTACACTGGCTCGTTCTACCTCTGACGCTTCCCGCGGCGCTTCGGTCGGGATTGCTCCCTCTCCCCAGCGGCGTCCTTGGTCCGGTGCCTGACCGCTGCGTAGCCAACCGCGGCTATGACCGCAACGCTTATCAGAATTATCGCGCCCAAGACTTCAGGCGCTGCTCCGCCTGAACTCTCAGATATCTCCACGGATTCGAGCCACGTCGGAGCGCTCTGCTGTGTGAAGTCGGGGCTCGCCCCGGCCTCCCACAGCACTAAAATGCGTTTGTCCAAAACCCCCATCGCCGCAGCCTTCTGGGTGTTTCCGCCACCGTCGTTTGCGGAACCGTCCTCCTCCGACAGGACCGTCGCCGCGCTCCAGCCCTCGCCGGACAGTATCCTCGCAGCTACGTCCGTGTCCGGGCCTGCGCCCCATTCGGTGGATTCTGTTATCCACGACAGGACGAGCCATTCGCCGTTCGAGACGGCCGAGGGGCTGGCGTCGTCCCCCGAATCGCCCGGCGTCAGCTCCTCGACGGACTGGGACCATCCCGAGGGCGACCAGCGCCTTCCGACGATGTCCCGGTCCCCGCCTTCGGCGAGCTCCGACGAGTTCGTGGACCAGAAAGCCCAGACTCCGTCTCCGTGGGCAGCGCACGCGGGCTCCATGTTGCGTCCCGGACCGCCACCGGACACGACGCCAGCCTGTGACCAGACGCCAGCTGCAGATAAGGACTTGGACGCAATCACGGCGTTTCCGGAACCCCCGCCCAGCGCCGGGTCGTAGCCCGTCATGTGCTTCCAGGGCTCGGCGCCGTCGGCGGGAAGGGTGGTCTTGGCGTGCAATGTCGTAGCCCAGGCCGTGGCCTGCGCCTTGTGGCACATTCCGCAGATCTTGGAGGTCACGTACTCCGCGTCGTCGGGGATGCGAGCCTGTGCCTGCTGCCCCACCACACTCAGGCA
>DAIRED010000266.1:0-3045 GCA_036795795.1 Thermoplasmatota archaeon
GAACGCGCGGCTGGCGTCCAAGGTTGCCGAGGCGATGGGGCTCAACCCGATAGTCGTCGAGTCGTCCGGCGACGCCGTGGAGGAGATCGGCCCGCTCAAGGACGCAATCTCGAAGACCGCCGCTCCAGGCATCCTGACGGGCGCCATCGCGTCCGACTACCAGTGGTCGAGAATCAACAAGGTCTGCGAGGCGCTGGGCAAGCGCTCGTTCTCTCCGCTCTGGCGCAAGGACCAGCTGCGAGTGCTCCGCGAGGAAATCGGAGCAGGCTTCGACATTCGAATCGTCGCGGTGCAGGCCGAGGGGCTCGGGCGCGAGTGGCTCGGGGCGAGGCTCGACGCGGCCTCCCTTCCGAAGCTCGAAGCGGTCGCGAGGAAGCACCGCCTAAACGTCGCGGGCGAGGGCGGGGAGTACGAGACGATAGTCCTCGGCGGGCCCGGTTTTTCGCGCGCGCTAGAAATCGAAAGCTCGGCCGAGAATTGGGAGGGCCTTTCCGGCCGTCTCGACATCAGCGGTTTGCGTTAGGGTTCTTGTAGTGCGTCATGTTCGACTGCACCGTCGCGCTCGCCGCGATGAGCCTCTTCTCGGACTCGCGCGTCGAGAACGCCGCCTCGATGCTCTCGTTGGTCATGAGCAGGTCGTGGTACTCGGCTATCCCGCGCGATGTTAGCGACCGGCGGCTCTCCTTGTTCACGACGCTGGCCGACACCTCTTCCACCAGGTCCGAGTCGGCCGAGGTCCACTGCGCGCAGAGCGAGCACGCCTGGAAATCTATCCGGCAAATCCCGCCCTGATGGTTCATGCATGAGCGTTCTAAATGCTGAGAGTTCAACTTAATCCCATCCCTTGTTCTCGAGTGCATTACGGACATGCGCAAGGGGGGGTATTAGCCTTTCGCAAACGGTTGGAAAAATCGGCGGCGACGATTTAACTTTTCGATAAAAACTCCCATCGTCCCGAGCCGACGCGGTGCACCTTGATGAGGTTCGACATCCCCTCCGTCGACAGCGGGACGCCCGCGGTTATGACGCACAAATCTCCCTTCGACATGACCCTTCCCTTCTTGATGGCCCTCTCAACCTGGGCGATCATGTCGTCTGTGTTCTTCGTGCGCTCGATGGTCTTGGCTTCGACTCCCCTGTAGAGCGCCATCCTCCGCACCGCGCGGTGGTCCGGCGATAGCGCCAGTATCGGCATCTCCGGGCGGTACTTGGAAATCACGCGCGCCGTCGAGCCGCCCATCGTGAAGGCGATGATGCTCTTCGCGCCGACGTTGTGGGCTATCGTCGTCGCCGCGTGGCCGACGGTGTTGGTGATTCGCAGGTCCTCGCGCAGGTCCTCGTGGAGCTTCGGGTCCCAGGGAGCCTCTTTTTCCGCGCGCGTCGCGACGCGTGACATCATCTTCACGACCTCAACGGGGTATTTTCCCACCGCGGTCTCGCCCGAGAGCATCAGCACGTCCGTGCCATCCAGCACGGCGTTGGCGATATCCAGGACCTCGGCGCGCGTCGGCGTGGGGTTCCAGGTCATCGACTCGAGCATCTGCGTCGCGGTGATGACCGTGCGCGACGCCTGGGTGCAGCGCGCGATGATGTCTTTTTGGACCAGCGGCATCTCCTCCAGCGGTATCTCCACCCCGAGGTCGCCGCGCGCAATCATGATGCCGTCCGCGACGTCCAGAATCTCGTCTATCTTCTCGACCGCCTCGGCCTTCTCAATCTTGGCGATGAGGTGGGCCTCCGAGCCCTTGGCCTCGCAGAATTTCCTCACATCTGTGACGTCCTTGGCTGAGCGCACGAATGATATCGCGACGAAGTCTGTCTCGTTGTCGATGCCGAACTGCAGGTCCTTCCAGTCCTTGTCGGTCAGGCCGCGCTTCGGCGAGCGCACGCGGTAGTTCATCCCCTTGTGGCTCTGCAAGATGCCTCCACGGAGCACGATGCAATCGACGTCCGTCCCGCGCACCTTCTGGACCTTAAGGGACATCTGCCCGTCGCTCAGGAGGACCTCGTCGCCGGCGTGCACCTCCTCGGGAAAGTCGCGGTTCTGCGTCGGAACGAGCTTCGCGCTGCCGACAATCTCCTTCGTGGTTATCGTGACTCCGTGGCCGGGCTTGAGGAAAACGCCCCCTTCCTCGACGTTGCCGATGCGCGATTTCGGGCCCTGGAGGTCTATGACGACGGCGACCTGCTTGCGCTGCTCCTTCGAGAGCTGGCGCACTATCTCGATGACCTTTCCGTGCTCCTCGTGGGTCCCGTGGCTGAAGTTGATGCGCGCGCCATCCATCCCGGCCTTGACGAGCTTCCTTAGGACCTGCCTGGACTCGGACGCGGGTCCGATGGTGCAGAGGATTTTCGTGCGGCGGTTCATGAGGTTACATTCTCCATAAAAGACATGCCGCATTATCAAGCTTGCGTATAGTGACTATATGGTCACATGAGAGATTTAAGCGAAAATTAATATGCAATCAACTGCTTCGATTGGTCGTGCCCTCCGACAAGCTGAAGGTCCTGTTCGTCTGCGAGCGCCCCGATTTGCGCAGCTACAAGATGGCCAAGGGCTTGCTGGCGACTGGGGAGTGCGAGCCTCTCCTGCTGGCGGCGGGCTGGGACAGGGCGCTCCACGGGCCGGCGTTCGCGTCGGCGCGGGAGTTCGGCTCCGCCTTCTCTGCATCCTTCTTCGCGTTCCGAAGGGCGGACCTCGTTTCGCGCGGGCGCGCTCGCTCCGTTTGCGGGTCGGCTCTGAGGCACTGGTTGCGCCCGAAGATTGATGCGATGCGCCCGTTCGACATACTCCATTCGATGACGCCGCCCGTGCAACTGTCTAGGCTGGCAATCGCGTGCTCCGGCGCCCCTGCGGTCTTCGACCAGTACGACCTCATACTCCAGTCCTACGGAAAAGACTACATGTGGCCGAGCGAGATTGCGGACGAGCGCTGGTGCTTCGAGCACGCGCAGGGGTTCGTGCACAAGGGCCCGGCGTCGGAGATACAATTCTACCGCGACCGGGGGTACACGATGGACGGTCCCGAGCTCTCGTACCCGGAC
>DAIRED010000267.1:0-3039 GCA_036795795.1 Thermoplasmatota archaeon
TGTTCTGCAGATCCCAACACTGGCGGGGGGCTCGTGTCCCTGCAGCATGAATATGGTATTTTCGGCGGGCGCGCCGGCAGCGGTGAACGATCTCTCGTACGCTTACAACTTCACGTCGGAGTACGGCCTCAGGCAAATCGCACTCACATCGAAGAACGGCAGCTACTACTTCGCCCCGTCGAGCGCGGACCTGGATGGCATCTACCAGCAGATAGCGCAAGCCGTGGCGGAGCTCGGCGGCGCATCGTCAGCCGGCTCGAGGGGGACCATCTCCGCCGGCGACAGCCTCATGTACAAGCTGTTCTACAACAACACCGGAATCGGAAACGCGGCGCACCTGTGGGTCAACGACACACTCCCGGACTCCCTGGCCTTGATCAACCACAACGCCAGCGTGCCATACGCGCAAGCAGGCGAGGTTTACTCCTGGCACTTCCAAGACGTCGCACCGGGAGCGCACTGGTTCTGGATTGAGGTCGAGATAGGCAACACCGTCGTCGAGGACGAGATTGTGGTGAACGGGGTTGTCGTGGAATACACAGATTCCGAGGGCGGAACAATGCCCCCGGTGAACGACACCGCCTCCGTAACCATCTCCGAGCCATTAATCGAGATAGACAAGCGCGCGTCGAGGAGCACCGCCCAGCCCGGCGACCTCGTGACGTACACGGTCTTCTACAACAACACCGGCTCGAGCATGGCCCTCTTCGTCTGGATTAACGACACGCTCGACTCCAACCTGGCGTTCGTCTCCTCGACCGCGCCAGTCTCGCCGACGGTCGTCGGCAGGACATACTCCTGGAAATTGCCTGCGGTCATGCCCGGCAACTACCGGTTCAACGTCACAGTGCGCGTCCTCAACGGGACCGCTGGCGGGACGGTCATCGGGAACCAGATAATCGCCCAGTACACCAACGACAACAACATCAAGCACGGGGACACCTCCGATTCGAACGTCGTAAACACGACCGTCAGCAACACCCGAATCGTGGTCTCGAAGACAGCCAGCCAGGGCATTACGGACCCGGGGAGCTCGCTCGTCTACACGATACACTTCAACAACACCGGCGCGGACACGGCCAACATGGTCTGGATAAACGACACGCTGCCCTCGTGGGTGACCTACGTAAGCGACACGTCGTCAACTTCGGCGACTTCCGCTCCGTACTTCCTCAACAAGACCACGGGACCAGTCTGCAGGTTCCGATTCGCCAACGTCCCCGCGGGAAACCACGCGTTCCAGATAACGGTCGCGGTCAAAGCAACCGTGCCGGACGGGACACTGATAAGCAACAGGGCGCACGCCAACTACACCGACGACACCGGCTACCGGCTCCCGACCGCGAGCGACGACGCGCTCTCCGTCTGTCGCGTGCTCAACATCACAAAGACCGCAGACAGGACGATTATCCCATCGACCGGGGCATCGACCATCAGGCTGACCATCGCGGCGCGCAACTGCCACCCATCGATGGCGTTGAACCTGATAACAATTAACGACACGCTGCCCGCTGGAGTCTCCTGGATTGGCAACATCGAGATGTCCAAGGGAGCGTCCGTCTGGCTAGGCGACCACCTCACCTGGGCGATGGGAACCCTCGCGCCTGGGGAAACCGCCACCATCTCGTTCGACGTCTCGCTCACGCCGTCCGGCGTCGGAACATATCAGGTCAACAACGGCGCGACTGGCTACGGCACCGCCGCCAACGGGTACGTTGAGACTGCGGTCTCGAACGCAGTTTACGTTTACGCGCAGAACGCCCCGGTGCTGGACTTCGCGTTGTCCCCGACCGCCGTGATTTCGACGTCCGTCCGGACTTTCAGCTTCGACGTGACGAACGTCGGTACCGCTGGCCTCTTCTACAACGCCGGCGGCGACTCGATAAGCCTCGCTGTCCCGTCCGGCTGGGGCACGCCGTCCGGCGTCTCGACCCCTGCGAACTGGAACTGGACATGGACCGCGGCGACGCGGACCCTTCGCTACACCTACGTCGGCGGGTCGTCCTTCGCGTGGGCAAACAACGCGACGGTCACATTCGGGTTCGACCTCCAGGCTCCGTCGAGCCAGGGTCGGTTCTACTTCGCCGCTTCGGGCACGATACACGACGCCAGCGCTGTCGGCTACGCCTTCGGGCGTTCGCTGGGCGTTGACGTCTCGGTCGGGGCGCTCGACCACATCGTGGTCTCGCCGAATCCGGTGTCGGTCCAGGTCAACGGCAACCAGCAGTTCTCGGCCGTAGCGTACGACAGCTACAGCAACGTGATTGCTGGCGCGGTTTTCTCCTGGGCAACGGATGCGGGGACGGTGAATTCGACGGGGTACTTCGCGGCTGGCACCGTGGCGATGACTGGTTACGTCAGCGCCACGTCGGCCGGCGTGAGCGGAA
This sequence comes from Thermoplasmatota archaeon, assembly GCA_036795795.1. Classification (GTDB taxonomy): domain Archaea; phylum Thermoplasmatota; class Thermoplasmata; order SG8-5; family DAIRED01; genus DAIRED01. Next base: position 2,388 of record DAIRED010000267.1, read on the forward strand.
TCGCCGCAGTCCAGGTCACTCCCGGGGCGCTTTTCCGCGTCTCCGTGACGCCTTCGCCGGTCTCGGTAATCGCGGGCGGCACCCAGGCGTTCGCGGCGACCGCTTACGATTCGTACGACAACCCGATTGCGGGGGCGACATTCACGTGGAGCACCGATGTCGGAACGGTGACGCCGGCAGGCGTCCTCACGGCGAGGACGGCCGCTGGTACTGGAACGGTCACGGCGACGTCCGGCTCGTTCTCCGGGTCGGCCACTGTGACGGTCGTGCCAGGCACGCTCGTTCGTATATCCCTGTCCCCAAACCCCGTCAACGTCGCGGTCGGAGAAATGCAGCAATTCACCGCCACTGCTTACGACGCCCACGACAACGTCATTCCAGATTTGACATTCGACTGGTCGACGGACGTCGGCTCGGTTGACTCCACGGGAGCACTCACGGCGATGACCGTGCCTGGAACCGGCACGGTGACGGCGACCGTCGGTGGGATATCCGACAGCGCGACGGTCAACGTGATGGCGGGACCGCTGGCCCAGATATCCGTGACGCCGAATCCGGCGACGGTCTACGTCGGCCAGTTGCAGCAGTTCACGGCCACGGCCTACGACGCGTACGGCAACGTGCTAGCCATTCCCGCATTCACGTGGGCCAC
>DAIRED010000268.1:0-3028 GCA_036795795.1 Thermoplasmatota archaeon
ACTCGAGGGCGTACACCGTGTAAAGCTGGCAACCGAAGCGGAAGAGCCTGTGGCCGTACTCCTTGAGCCGGTCCGCCGTGAAGGAGAACAGCTTCCTGCAATAGATGGACTGGACTGCGACCACGATAACCGGAGTGACAACGAGCGCCCAAATCGCCCCGTCGAAGCCACATCCGAGCGCAATGAACAGAAGCGTGAAGACAAATATCAATCCCTTGCGCGCAATCTCGAAGTACGCCAGGTGCTTCATGTCTCTGTAGGCGTTCAGGACGTTCACGTAGGTGTCGCTGACGATGACGAACGGGAATGAGATGGCTATTATCATGACATATTTATCCAGGTCGGGGATGTTGAACAGCCGCGTGGCCAACGGAGAGACGGCTATCATGCAGACCATAGCGATTATCCCCATGACTCCGGCAAAAACCAGCGCGGACGTGATGTATCGCCCTTCCTCCAACTTATCGCCGCGCGACTCGGCCACGTGCTTGACCATCGCTCCTGGAACGCCCATCTCCGCGGTGAGCGTAACGATGGTCCAGATTGTGAAGACTATTGAATATGCACCGAGGCCGCCAGAGGAATAGTAATTGCCGATGACGATCTTCAAAACAAACCCTGTGAGAACCGTTGCCACCAGGCTCACGGCCACCCATGTGATATCGAATGTGAATTTGCGTGCGGACTCTTCGCTCATGGCTCGGAAAGGGATTGTCAAACGATATTTAATACGTGACGATAGGCGGAGAGCGTCCCGTCCGCCGTCCTCTCCCACGTGAAACGCTTGACGTTCTCCAGTCCCTTCGTCACCAGCGCGTCCCTCCGCTCTTCGACGGCGACCCTCATCGCCTCGGCGAGAGCCTCGGGGTCGTCGGCGGGAGTCAGCAGCGCCCCATCCCCAGCGACCTCCGGCATCGAGCTATTATCTGCACATACAACAGGAACCTGGCTCGCCTGCGCCTCCAGTATCGGCAGCCCGAAGCCTTCGCACAGCGACGGGAAGACGAACGCCAGCGCGCCTTGGTACAGGCAGCGCAGTTCGTCCATGCTCACGCGCCCGGTGAGCACGACCCTGTCCCGCACGCCCAGCGCTCGGATTGTTTCCTCCAACCCTTGCGCGTACCCGCCCTCCTGCGCCTGGCCGCAGAGGACGAGGGACCGCGATCTGTCGCACTCTGCGAACGCCTCGACCAGCGTGTGCAGGTTCTTGCGGTGGTTGAGCTCGCCGACGAACAGGTAGTAGTCCTTCGGGACGCGATATTTCTTCATCGTCGATTCAACCTCAGAGGCGGACTTCCGCTCGAAGAACTCCTTCCCGACGGCGTGGTGCACGACGCGTATCTTCTCGGGCGCCACGTCCCAGTGCTTCAGGATGTCGCGCTTCGTGGACTCGGATATCGCAATCAGCATGTCCGCGGACTCGGCGGACTTCTTGTAGAACGTCGTGAAGAACCGCTGTGCGGGAATCGTCAGGTAGTACGGGTCGTAGTAGAACGCCAAGTCGTGAATCGTCATCACCCGCTTGAACGGCGCGGACAGCGGCACGCAGCTCCCGAGCGCGTGGTACAAATCGATGTTCGCCGCCGCCCCGAGCTCCGGGACGACGTTCCACTCCCAGTACACGTCGCCAGAGGTGCGGCTCGCCATCCTGGAGAGGTGCTTTTTAATCTTGACGCCGAAGCCCATCGTCTTGCGGAAATCCTCGTAGTCGAAGCCGACGGCTTCGACCTTGCCGGAGAGCGCTTCTAGCAAGCATGACGCGTACGTCCCCGTCCCTTGGATATTGCGGGCTGTGGAAGCATCGTAACCAACCTTCATAAGGCAATAGAATGTGTGTGGGAATTAAAAGGTTCGTACGTCTTCCCCCGATCTAATCCATATATGCTCTTCAATTCACCAGATTTTATATCGTATGTAACATATTACATCGACGCTTGAATGAATCTCATGATAATCCGATAGCCTCATCGGCTAATGTGAAAAGCAATTACATCTACCAAATAGACTATATCAAGGCAGCTTGTATTGTTGCGGTAATAATTATACACACATTGAGTATGTTTAATTGGTGGTTATTCACATCAGAGGGCATAGTCGTAAATGCCCTTTTTAAATTTGGAGAATTTCATATTGATCAGGCAGTTCCAATCTTTTTCATATTGATGGGATTAAACATGGGGATGTGGTTGTTAAAATCTAGGAAAGATGAATCTAAATCCATTTACTCACGCAAATATTTCGCAAATCGGTTCTGGCGGGTATTAATCCCATTTTTATTTATTTTTCTAATTTCGACGATACTCTGGTATATTTACAATCGAAGTAATAGTTTCCCAATAAACGTTTTTTATCTATGGGGGCTGCTACCTATATCTGGCCCAGGCAACTATTTTTTATCGATTATTTTTCAATTCGTTCTATTATTTCCTCTATTATTTGGGGTATTCAACAAATTTCCGAGGGTAACGTTAATCCTAACATTTTCGATAACTCTTTCTTTTGAAATATTTGCAAATTATTCACTAATTTTCGATAGCTATCCTTATCTATACCAGGCATGCATACTGAGGTACCTTTTCCCAATAACGTTGGGTATATGGCTAATCGCAGACATGAATATATTTTCAAAGCGAAATAGAATCGTTACGATTCTAGGTTTGGTCAGCCTAGTGTATATGATTATTTTGATATCAATTCCTGGGTGGACAATTTCATCACCCTATGGTTTTTCAGCACATAAACCGATGTTCTCGTTATATGCAATACTACTAGTTTTAATTGGCATATGGCTTCTTCCAAAACATGTCGCAAAACCGCCTTTGATGTCGTTATCGATTATTGGGCGAGCTTCATTTCATATATATCTTGCACAGGAGATGTACTTTGCCTTTTTATTCTGGCAATTTAGCAGTACTGGCTCAAACTTAATTAATGGCATTTCGCCAGATATTGCGTCAATCGTTATCTTAATATGGAACATTTTTATCTGCATATTGCTGGGCGTTCTATTCTTCGTTGCAGAACGACG
>DAIRED010000269.1:0-3021 GCA_036795795.1 Thermoplasmatota archaeon
GTGGATGTCGGCGAAGACGAGCACCGCTCCGAGGTTCTGGAGGTCCGCCGCCAGCGCCTGCCGGACCGCGCCTGGATTCCACAATCCCGTAGATGCAGCCGCAGCGGTGCGATTGCGCCCGACGACGGCGAGGAACGCTCCGACCTCGGCCGTCACCTGGACCGCAGATGACCAGCCTTTCAGGGACAACCAGCATATGTCCGCCTTGCTCGACCATTCTTTCGCCATCTTCGACGCGAAAGCCGTCTTCCCGATTCCAGCCATGCCATAAATTGCGAGAAGTTTCGCCGAGCGAGACGACCACCATTCGCGGCAGAAGTTCGCCTCGCCATCCCTGCCAAAAAACTCGACGGACTCGGGGATGTTGCGGACGATGTGGCCACCCGGGCCTCGATGGACACGCCTGGACTCCAAATCCGAGAGGTTCAGGCGTCCGAACCTCACGACATTGGCAAGCTCGGTCATCGTACAGCCAGACGGCACGAAGGCCGGCAGATCGGCGAGGCGGATTCTCCTCTCCCCAGCCAAGGTCTTGACTGTGACATCGAGCTGTCTCGCCCTATCGAGCAGCGCGGCCAGCTCCGAACGCCCGGTGACCGAGAGGGAGTAACATTTCGCCAGGATTCTCTTCCCTCGCGGCCTGGCCTTGCTGCACTCGACCGCCCCGTCAGCCTCCAAACACTTGAGGGCTCTGGCGACGTTTCCGCGCCGCAAGCCGGTCGCGCAGGATATCCCTTCCTGGGTCGCTGAGGGATGCGCGTCAAGCCCGTCCGTGGGCCGAGACTCAGCGAGGTGGAGCACAATCCGCTCCTTCACGCTATAGAACGTTTCCCCCTTGACGGGCCTCATGGCGATGTTAATTGGCCACCGCGTAGAAAAAGGTATCTGATAATGAGAACTCTCGTGATAGGTTTAAATAGAATGCGGCCGAAATAGAGTCCGATGGTTCGATGCGTTGTTGCCACGGACGATAGATGCGACTGCCCCGCGTGCAGGATCGACAGGATGGAGATGCGCCTGGACGAGATGCGCGCGTCTTTGGACCAGATTCCAGGAGACCGCTCGAAGGGCGCCGATACGCGCGCCAGCAGGGGGAACGGATGAGATGAATGGTCAAGCCGCGTTGAAACACGGCGTGAGCGTCTTCTTCGATCCGACGCCGGACAGCGTCACGCGCATCTTTGCTGGCCTCGTATCGGACGGATGCAGGGGATTGTACCTGACGGCAAGGCTTCCGGTGGATGTATTGCCGCGACCGGACAAGGGATCGGCGGAATACATCTGGATGGCACGGAGCGGCGCGGAATCCGGCACCGGCAGCGATTCTATCGTTTGCGACAAGATCGAGAGATTCCTCGACAAATACGAGGGGGGTGTGGTGGCGGTGGACTGCGTCGGGTGCGCGGGCCTGGCCGGTAGCGGGAAGACCCTGCCAGGTTTGCTCGGCGCGGTCTCCCGCAAAGCGAAGAACAAGCGAGCGTACGTCTTGGTGCAAATCCCCGCGGGGACCCTCGACGAGGACGGGCGGAAGGCGCTCGTCAACGCCATGAAGCGAGAGCATCTGGACGTGCACGACCGTCAGTGACGCGCCGAGCCATTGAGACGCGCAGCGGTGGGGCAGCGAACGCTTTCGCGGCCGGGGCTTCCGATTCATCCGCCCAAGCGATTGTGGGCCGTTCCGATAGCACGTAAGCGAATGCAATGAACAAACCCCAGCAGGCGAGGGCCACGTCGCCGGCCATTACCAACACGCGGCCCTCGGCGTCCAACAACAGCGATTTCTCCGCGTGGAACAGCCCCTGTTCGAACGGCATGGCCAGCGGCAACGTGTTCCCGGCGGCGATGTCCAGCGCCAGATGTCCCGACAGCACGGCGAGGACAGCCATGCCGAAAGGCACCGCCTTCCAGCCGCGCTCGGGCGTGGCGCTGTCGAAAACGAAGGCGCTCATGGCGAACATCAACGGGGCGAATACGAGAAACGGGCCGCTGTGCAACCATGCCGAGGGGTAACCGCCAGGCACGATGATGTGGTCCAGGTCGGGCAACGTGCCTATAACAGCCATCGCCACGGCCCACCTCGCGCCCATCGACTGCCGCCTGAGCAGGAGCGCGCCGATGGCCAAGGATAGCACGAAGTGCACTGCGGGTTGCATCGCCCGGCTATGTGCTAGGTCGGGATATAAGCCGTGGCACTCCAGAGCCGGCGATGATTGCCACGCCTGATTCTCCCGAGTGATAGCTGAAGCGGCAGGGGGATATACCGAAGAAACCGATTCCCATTCGAGGTCGAAAAGGCGATGAACGAAGGCGATATCCAGCTGATGAACAAGTTTCTGACCGAAGTGACAGACCGCGAAAACGGCAAGAGAATACTGCTGTCCGTGAAGTACAACCGGATAAACAAGATAAACCTCATCATTCTCAGGGCGCTCGTCCAAGAGCAGGGAAAGCGCGGTCTCTTCGTGACCGTCGACAGGCCCCACAAGTACATGGAGTATCTTCTGGACCTCAACAAGATACCCAAGGACGGCCTGATCTTCCTCGACGTCATCAGCCGGTTTTCGGGCGAGAGCTCGAGCCCTCGCTGCGACGTCGCATCGAATGCGTCCCCGTTCAAAATTTCCGAGCTGATGGACCTCATGGAGAGCGGCGGAGGAGGGAGCGATGCCCGCGTGGCCAGCATCGATTTCGGTCTTTTGGATTTCGTGATGATAGACAACCTGGGAGCCATGCTCGCATACAACGAGCTCGAAGACGTCTCCGCATTCATCCAGAGATACATGAAGCTCATAGAGAGATATGGAAGGATATTCACGGCGATAGTGATGGACGTCCGCGCGCTGCCCGAATTCTACCGGACCATCCAGGGCTTGTGCCAAAGGGAGTTCCTCGTCTCCGACGACGGCAACCTCCTGCCGCTGGGCAACCTCGCCGCGCCCGGGACCGTGGGCGACAAGCCCAAGGATGTCGGAGAGTCCGTACTCCTCTTCGCGCCGGAGAAGCCCCTGCCATTCAGAGCCG
>DAIRED010000270.1:0-3001 GCA_036795795.1 Thermoplasmatota archaeon
GACCGGCTCGATTTCACCGACTAGGAGCTTCGAGAAAGGGGCGCTGACGCCGAAGAGCGCCGCGGCGGCCAGGGCGTAGAATATCGGGCGCCTCATGCCTCGCTCCGTCGCTCTGGAGCCCCCAGATACATCCCGCAATTGCTCCCTATGCGGTTCTCCTCCTGGTCGCCGATGCTGACGATGACCTCGAAGCCCCTGTCCTCGAGCGAATGGACGAGAGGATTCATCCCCGATGGCGATTCTGGGTCGAGCATCGTCTGGAGGCCTCGCTTGGCAACAGCCTTCGTCGGGTTGAGCGGCGTGAGCTTCACCAGGAATTTCCTCGGGTCGAACGTCGCGGCCAGGACCTCCGGGTCGAGCTTCGAGTCCCTGGCCGCGGCGAAGTTGAGCGTGATTTTCATGTCTCCAGGTCTGTACCACGTCTCGCCGAACCGAGATATCTGGCCCAGTCCCCATTTCGCAATGGGGATTATCGAGTCCCTCTCCTTCGAATCCGTCGAATGCACAGAGAACTGGAGCTGGAAGCGCCCCCGGTAGAGGTGTTCCTTCACGTCGAGAAGGCCCTCGAAGAACTTGCCGGAGGCGGCGGGCGCCACGGTGGAGAGGCAGGCGACGAGGCCGGGTGCGCCATACCTCGTTTTGAGCTTTGCCAGCGCCTCCAGGACCGCCGGGTTCAGCGCTGGCTCGCCCATCCTCGCGAACTGGACCTTGAAGCGCTTCGACGGAACGATTCCGTCCGGATAGCGCCGCAGGACGACGTGGTCCGTCTGCGCAAGTATCTGCTCCGCGGAGAGCTGGCCACGGTAGTCGCCGCCGGCGTCGCACATCGCGCACTTCACGGGGCAGCCGAAGAGCGACGAGACGATGACGACCCACTTGTCCTCGCGCGGCCGAGGCGGCTGCAGGGACTCGACGAACTCGACCCTGCGCCCGTCGGGGAACTGGGCGACGTAGACCTTGGCGACGGAATCGTTCCCGAACTCGGAGACGACGCGCGTTTCAAACCACCCCTTGCGATTCGACGTACTTCCGCGCCGCCATCGCAGCGCGCATCCCGTCGCCGACGGCCGTCGCGATGTGGCGGTCGCGCCCGCGCCACACGTCCCCCGCGAGGAAGAGGCCCGGGACCTGCGTCTGGCCGCCGTCGCCTACCTCCAGCTTCTCAGGAATCTCCTTGCCGAATTTGGGGAGGTTCTGCGTCCTTCCGAGGGTCGCCAGTATCCTGTCGAACTCTCGCCGCTCCCCTCCGGAGAAGGAGAGCGCCAGCGATTCCCGCACGAGCCGGATTTCCGAGAGCGCGGAATTCAGGTAGAGGGATATCCCTGCGCGCTCGAACCTCGCCATGAGTCGAGGGTTCGTCTTCACCACAGATCCGCGGCAGAAGACCTCCGGCGCGAATCCCGCGCCGCACAACGTGAGGGCGTAGTCCAGCGCCGCCTCGCCGCCGCCGATTACAGCAACGCGCTCTCCCGAGGACGCGCCATCGATTTCGGTCACCTCGTAATCGATGCGTTCCTGCGCCTTTTCTGCGCCTTTCACGTCCAGCAGCATGGGCCGCGTGCCCGTCGCGACGATGATGGCCTTCGATTCCAGGCTGCCGGAGTTCGTCTTCAAGACGAACGTCGAGCCGCTCCTTGATATTTCCTCGACGTCGCGGTCTATCACCAGCGCGCCGACGCTAGCAAGCTGGCCTTCGAAGCGCTTGCACAGCTCCGGCCCCGATATCCCCTCGGGGAATCCCGGGTAGTCCTCGACGAGGTTGGCGTTGCGCGAGAGACCTCCGACCAGGCCCCGCTCCAACAGCGCCGCGTCGACGTCGTTCCGCGCGAGGTATATCGCCGCCGTCAAACCTGCAGGCCCGGCGCCTACAATCGCAACGTCGCTCATTTGCGGGCACCGACCTTTTCGATTACCTCGGCGGTGGATACGGGCACGGCGAAGCCGCTCGACAGAGTCTGGAGGGTGGCGCAGTGCAGTTCCTCGTCGTCCGTCCCGGTGGCGTCGACGGCGAAATAGACCTCGTAGTCGCGCATGAATGCGTCGCGCGCGGTCGTCTCGCAGCAGAGGTGCGTCATGACGCCTGCGACGACCAGCTGGGTCGCGCCGAGGCGCTTGAGAATCGCCTCGAGCTCGGGGTTCGTGAAGGCGCTGTAGCGGTTCTTGCGCAGGACAGGCTCGCCGCTTTTGACTTTCAGCCGGGGGTCCGGCTCCGCGAACTCGTCCCCGTCCAGCAGCGCGTCCCGCCACCACCTCCCGAGTATCCCCGGGTCCTCCTCCGGCTTGAAGGCGTGGCGTGTGAAGACGATGGGCAGCCCCTTGGCGCGGTACGCCTGGACGAGCGCGAGGACGTTGGGGAAAATCCCGTCCACGGCCGGAACGTAGGCGTGCGACAGCGGGTCGGTGAAGAAGCGCTGCATGTCTATGACCAGCAACGCCGAGCGCTCAGGCTCTAAAATAAAATTCTCCTTCGCGCGGCAGCGGCCTTCGGCGAGCGCCAGCCACTCCGCTGACTTCCGCCCGATGTTCTTCGCCGTGACGTAGTTTGCGTCCCTCATTGGTGGTACCTCTACGGCGTTTCCTGGTTTATGGAGCTGGAAGCGCGAACAGTGCTCGCCTCTCGTATCGCCGGGGAATTTATGAAGCTTTCTCCTAGAACGCCCCGAGCGCCCATGCAGCCACGATGACTCCCAGTATTATGCCTCCGACGGTCGCGCCGATCTTGGCCCAGCTGTACGGCGCCTCGCCGTGTATCTTGCCGGTCTGGCCGTTGACCATGAAGCGGTAGACCTTGCTGCCGTAGTTGTACGACGAGACGTACGCCGGCAGGAGTAGGTGCTTCCACTTGATGTTGCTCATCTCGCTTGCGACGACCAGCCCCTGCTGCGTGTCGCCGTCCAAGAGCTTCGAGCAGGCGGCGCGCTCGCGCTCCTGCATCAGCGCCCGCGCGGGGTTCCACGCGTCCCTCGGGTCGAGGCTGTCCGCCTCGGCGCGGAAGCCTGCC
>DAIRED010000271.1:0-2996 GCA_036795795.1 Thermoplasmatota archaeon
GGAATCGGCCCCGCGAGGGCCAACGCCCTGTACGACGCGGGCATCACCAGCGTCGAGGCGCTCAAGCTCGCCAGCCTCGAGAAGCTCTGCGCGGTCAAGGGGTTCACCGAGCGCATCGCCAAGAAGATGCTGAAGGACATGGGCCGCGAAGTTTGAGCCGAATCGATGTTGCGAGGCCCGAGCCAGAGCTCAATCCAAGGCGCAGCAGGTCCTCCGCCACACGACGACCTTTCCGGATGATTCCCAACCGGCGACGGCCTTTCTCGGCGGGTTGACGACGCCATCCACCCCGAGACCGACGGCTTCTGCCTCGAAATCCCCGGAGCCGCGTGGCCTCATGCAGCCCAGCACGATGAACGCGGCCGGGAGCTTTTCCCTGGCAAGCCTGACGATTTCCAACGCCCTGGCTCGGTCGAATGCCGCCGCCTCGTAGCGCGTGCCCTTGGTGGGCACAAGAAAGTTGATGACCAGGCGCTTCGGTTTCAATGTCGCGAGACGTTTGATGGCGGCCTCCTCGCCGCTGTCTTTGCCCCCTTTCAAGCCGACCGTCAGGTGGGGGACGGCGTTGAGCCCCCTCGCCAACAGGCCCTCGTACGTCGACCAGTAAGCTTCGGCGCCAGAGCCGAGGCCGAAGACATCCTTCACCACATCGTCGTCGCCGACGACGTCCACGGAGACCGCGTCCGGTATTGCGGATGCCAGCGCATCGAGAAAATCCTCGCCTGAAACGCCGACGTGCACGTTCACCCGAAGTCCCAGCTCCCTGCAGATGCGCGGGATGAGCTCGATGAACGGCTCGAGCGGCACGTGCCCAGCGGCGTCGCAGCCGCCGCTGAGGAGCAGGCCGGTCCCGCCCCTTGCGGCCAGGCCGGAAGCGAATGCCCATAGTCCCTCCGGGCTCGTCGCGGGCTCCATCCCGGCCAGGTACCTGCCCGAGCAGTGGGCGCAGTCGAGCGCGCAGGACTTGCCAGTGACCGAGACCGCGGGGAAATCCTTGCCGGGGGCGTATGCGACCAGCGCCATCGCAGCAGAATCGGCGAAGCCCTATATCAACGATGCCGCGAAGTGTTATATCCCACTAGGGGGATTTTGGCGCGGTGGATGCGATGAAGGTTATGGTCTCGGACCTTAAGGCGGGGGACAGGGTCGGCAGCTACTTCGCGGTCAAATACAAGAAGGCCCCGAAGGAGTACAAGTACGGCTGGATGTTCGAAGCCCGGCTTGCGGACGCAAGCGGCGAGATGTCGGCCAAGTACTGGGGCGGACCGGACAAGGGCGAGGCGCTGGCGCTTTTCGACTCCTTCTCGTCCGGGGATGTCATCAGGGTCTCTGGCGAGGTCAGGGAGTTCGGCCCTGGAATCGAGATAAGCGTGAGCCCGAAAGGTGGCGGCTCGATGACGAAGCTGGCACAGGGGGAGTACGACATTGCCGACCTCGTAGGGAAGAGCCCCGTCGACGGGAAGGTGATGCGGAAAGAGCTGCTCTTTCTTGTCGAATCGGTAAAGGAGAAAAACCTGCGCGCGCTCCTGGACAAGTTCTTCGGAGCGGGCGGAATCTTGGAGGCGTTTTCGGCGGCGCCCGCCTCGATGCAGATGCACTCGAACTACCAGGGCGGCCTGATGGAGCATAGCGTGAAGGTGGCGAAGATATGCGAGACGATGGCCGCCCAGTACCCTGCGGTAGACAGGGACCTCCTCGTCGCGGGGGCGCTGCTCCACGACATCGGCAAGGTGCGCGAGCTAGAGATTGCCACGAGCATCGAGGTGACGGACGAGGGGATGTTCCGCGGGCACGTCGTCATCGGCGACCAGATGGTCGGCGAGGCGGTCGCCGCGCTGCCAGGGTTCCCGAGGGAGCTGGCGTTGAAGGTCTCGCACATGATGCTATCGCACCACGGCCACAAGGAGTGGGGCTCGCCGAAGGAGCCGCAGACGGCGGAGGCGCTCTTACTTCACCTGGCAGACATGGCGGACTCGCAGGTCTTCCAGTTCCTCCGCGCGAAGGCCGAGGCTCGCACCGACGACGACTGGACGTGGGACCGGCGGCTCGGGCACATCTACCTGAAGTGACGCGCCCCGATACACTATTAAACCTCGTAGCTCTAACGATTGAGGCCAGGCATCTCGCTGGTAAGACAACAATTAGCCACTGGCATCCCGGAGGAACGGCTATGGACTTGACAGGAATCCCGTTTGAGACGACCGATTGGGCGGAGATAGAGCCGACGGAGCACAAAGGCGAGCGGGGCGCGGCTTACTGGCGCACCCGCCAGTTCGGCTCCATCCGCGTCCGGATGGTCGAGTACACGCCCGGCTATCTCGCCGACCATTGGTGCGCGAAAGGCCATGTCTTGCTCTGCGTCGAAGGCGAATTGCACACCGAACTTAAGGACGGTCGGTCATTTGTTTTAAAGCCTGGCATTAGCTACCAGGTCTCCGACGGCGCCGAGGCTCACCGCTCGTCCACCGAATCCGGAGCCAAGCTGTTCATTGTGGATTGACACGAAGAACAGCGGCAAGAATGGGCTGCCCGATACCCTTTTAAACCCCTCCGCTTTACAGAACATAGCCAAAGGTGAATCAATGAAGGCTTTCAAAGTCACGGGCACGTTCCGAAACCGGCCAGGGATGCAGGCGTTCTCCAAGGAGGTCGCCGCCAAGGACAAGGACGCGGCCGTCGAGGTCGTTATGTCGGTTCTCGGGAGCAAGCACAGGGCGAAGCGCACCGAGGTCAAGGTCGAAAGCGTCGTGGAAATCAAGAAGGACGATGTGACAGACCCGATAGTCATCCACAGAATTTCGAAGTGAGCCCATGGAACAGGCCGAGCTAGAGGACAAGTTGGCGATGCTGGAGCAGTACAAGCAGATGCTCGAGCGTCTGGCCAAGCAGGACGAGTCGCTGCGTACCGAGCTAGAGGAGCACATGCGCGCCCGCGACACGCTCCAGCGCATTGACACCATGAAGAAGGGCGGCGAGATTTTAGTCCCCGTCGGGGC
>DAIRED010000272.1:0-2974 GCA_036795795.1 Thermoplasmatota archaeon
GCTCCCCGTCGTTGATGGAATTGGCGGGATCGGCATGGACCTCGAGCAGCGCGCCGTCCGCGCCCGCTGCGACCGCCGCGAGCGTCATCGGGCGCACGAGGCTGGCGCGCCCCGTCCCGTGGCTCGGGTCGACTATGACTGGAAGTTTGGATAGCTCCTTTAAAGCGGGCACGGCGCTGAGGTCCAGAGTGTTGCGCGTGTAGGTCTCGTGCGTGCGTATCCCGCGCTCGCACAGCACGACGTTGGAATTCCCCTCGGCCATCACGTATTCCGCGCTGTGCAGCCACTCTGCCAGCGTCGCCTGCATCCCGCGCTTGAGGAGGACGGGCTTTCCGGCGCGGCCGCACTCCTTCAGCAGCGGGAAGTTCTGCATGTTGCGCGTGCCAATCTGGAGCATGTCCGCGTACTCGCAGACGAGCTCGACGTCCCTGGGGTCCACGACCTCGGTGACGATTGGAAGGCCGGTCTCGTCTCTCGCTTTCGCCAGCATTTTGAGCCCCGCCTTGCCTAACCCCTGGAAAGCGTACGGTGAGCTGCGCGCCTTGAATGCTCCGCCGCGGAGCATGTCCGCGCCAGCGTCCGCGACCTTCCTGGCGACGTCGAGAATCTGCTTCCCGCTCTCGACGGCGCACGGCCCGGCGACGAGCACGAAACCCTTTCCGAACGCGGCCTTGCCGACCATAACGACGGCGCGTTCGCCGCGCTTCCTGGCCGCGAGCCTCAGCCCTTCCATGCCAGAAGGATTGCGCTACACGGATATATATATTTCTACACCATCTTCGCGAATATGGAATTGGTGAGATGGGATAAGGACCTCCCCCACGCACCCCTATTACGTGAAAACAGAATTTGTCCAGTTGGTTAAGGGCACCCGCCCCCCGCCCGCCCAAGCTGATATTCAGCTCATACCCCACTTGGCGAATTTCAAATCCTTGCGCTTGTTCTCGAGATAATGATACACAGCCGCGTGCTCGCTTCCGTCCAGCAGGAGCTCGACGGCGCGCCTCGCCACGTCCAGGGCCAGGAGGTCGCCGATTATCGCGACCGTGTTGTCGTACACGGACACCTCGACCTCCGCCAGCTCCTCGACGAGCTTCCTGGTCCGGCCCTCGGAGCCGATGATGCGCGCACGGACGCGCTGGATGTCCTTGTGGTCCTTGCCCGAGAAGTCGCGGATGTCGTAGGCGAAGAAGTAGTAGTCGTTATCGAAGAGCTTGAATGCCTTCGCGGGGGAGAAGCCCGCAGCTATGGCAGAGACGACATCTCGCGCGTCCAGCTGCATCTCTGGGTGCTCGCTGTCCGTCACGGTGACGTCGCCGCTCCGGGACTCGATGATGAGCTGGCAGCCGCTGCGCTCCTCTATCTGCTTCTTCGTCGCGCCCTCCGGGCCTATCAGCGCCCCCAGCCGCTCCTTCGGCACTCGCACGTACATCATTTCAATCGCCCCTCACGGTCCGCAGGCATTCTTCGGCGTCCCTCTCGACGCCCAGCTTCTTGAAGTAATGGAGCAGGTTGCCTATATCCTTGCGCAGGTACTCGTGCGCGTTCGGGTGGTCAGAAGTTATAGCCTGGCCGACGTCTATCAGGTAGCCCTTCCCCCGGTGGACGAGGACGTTGTACTCGCTCAGGTCGCAGTGGACTAGCTGCGCCAGGACGTACGTCTTCCTGGCCTGCTCCAGGAGCTCGTCGAGGAACTTCTCCGGATCCTTCACGGTCGTTTCGCGCAGCATTGGCGCCGGCCTTGCGGCCGTCCCTATGTAGCTCATCACCAGCACGTTCTTCCTGCAGACGATTGGCTCGGGGCAGCGGATTTTGTGCTCGCGCATCCTCGCGAGGTTCTTGAACTCCTTCTGCGCCCAGGCGTAGATGAGCTTCCTGCGGTTGCCGTGCAGCCCGCGGAACCGGGGGTCGCCGATGATGTACTTCTGGATGGTGTTGAACGTGGCGTTCGATGTCCTATAAATCTTCACCGCGACGAACCCTCCGCCGGCGACGTTCGCCCGGAAGACGTTCCCCTCCTTGCCGGTCGATATGGGGAAGTCCAGTATGTCGAAGACCTCGTTCGTCATGAGGTCGTAGATTATCATCAGCGTCTGCTGGTCGAAGACCTCGTCCATCGTCCGGCGCCCGTCGGTCCCCTTGACCCTGACGCGAAGCTCGCCCGCCTTGATTTCCATTTGCCAATCGGCGCGCTCGTCCATCGTCCCCCCTCAAAAGATGTCTATCGCCTGGGGGAGCATCTTCTTGCGGCTCAGGTAGACCGCCTGCGTGCGCGTGTACCTGTAGCGTATCTCGGCCTTCTCGTCCTGGAACTCCCAGGGGCGTAGGATGAGGAGGTCGCCCTCGCGTATCCACATGCGCTTCTTGAGCTTGCCGGGTATGCGGCCCATGCGCGTCTTGCCGTCAGCGCACATAACTCGTATCTTCGAGGCTCCGAGGAGCTGGTCCGCGACGCCGAAAATCTCGCCCTCCTTGTGGCGCGGCATCGCCACGCGTATGTTGGGGTCTGCTATGTCCAGCGGCGTCTCGTCCTTGTCCCTGAAGTTCGGTCTCAATGTGGTCCTCGTCTCCCCATCAGCATGCTGGTATAAAAAATGTGGCTCGTGGTCAGACGTAGATTGTCAGTTGCTCGTTGTAGTCGGCGACGTAGATGGTGTCAGAACCCTCCATCTGGCCGCAAACGACCTGGATGAGGTACGAGTCGTCGATGGGCAGGTACACCTCGAATTCGACGCCGTATTCGTATGTGGGAATGGAATCTACTTCGACGCCGTCCACGTACAGATAAGCGGTATAGTTCAATTCGAGATAGCTTCCTGTGGTCGCAACTGAGATGGACACCCTCGAGAGGTTGCCCAACTGGAGGTAGACCGCCTCGTACTGTTGGAACTCCACATACGAGTACGCCACCTCGGTCCTGTGCCCGGAATCGTCCGTGACCTGGACCTCGTGGCGCACTCCAGCCCGCAGCTCG
>DAIRED010000273.1:0-2969 GCA_036795795.1 Thermoplasmatota archaeon
CGGTTAGAAGTGGAATCCAATAGGTACTCCGTAGTGAGCCACCTCGACCGTGAACTCCATCTCATCGACGAGAGGTCGCGTGGATGCCTCGCCGGAGCATCCCTGTCCAAGATTTGACGGCGGGACAAGGGTGCGCACGGGCCCGACGCTTTATATTGATGTCAGTACTCAGTGCCACCGGTCGAGAATACAAGGAGGGATGACGAGTTCAACGAAGGCACGGGGTAGATATTTATTTAAGGTACGCCACCCATTTCAGCGCCGTGAGCGCGAATAGGAACCGTCACTTGGGGCAAGCGGGGAATTCCGGTTAATAACGCTTAAATACTATTCCAAACATGGTAGATATAGGTAAATTCACATGAAATTAACCAAGAAGCTATCTGCAATCGTGCACAAAGAAGGAAAATGGTACGTTTCCCTTTGCCCAGAGCTTGATATCGCCAGCCAAGGTAAAACTATTGAACAAGCTATCACGAATTTACAGGAAGCTGTCGAGCTCTATCTTGATGATGAGGATATTGTACTTCCAGAGTCGCATCCGATAGTCACAATGTTTGAGGTTCACTATGGCAAAGCTTCCCGTGCTGTCAGCGCGTAAAATTATCAAGATATTAACGAAAGCTGGCTTTGTATTAGTATCTCAGAAAGGTAGCCATATCAAGCTCAAGCGCACTGTTGGCGAAAAGACTTGGATCGTTATTGTCCCAAATTTTAGCGAAGTCCCATTTGGTACATTATCGTCAATTATTCGCCAAGCTGGATATAATAAGGAAGAGTTCTTGAAGCGGTTGTAAGCGCAGGAATTCCCCCGAAGCCCCTCCGCCGTGAACTTCATCCCAACGACGGGAGGCGGCGTGGATGCCTCGCCGGAGCGTCTCCGTCCTAGATTTGACGGCGGGACAGGAGCGCGCACGGGCCGAACGAATAGCCACATGTTAGTTCGGTTGTATTCCCACTTTTGGGAGGTACGTTACCCAGCACTAAGGTTTGTGGCTTAGAGTGAGGATGACGAGTCCAACGAAGGCACGGGGTAGAGATTTTAAATAGGTGCGTCAATATTTGGAGCCTGTGAAACAGGCGAATAGGAACCGTCACTTGGGGATGAGCGATTGGTAGAAGAGGTTGTGCACCCAGTTGGTAACAAATTTCTATATGATATGAGGGGGTCATCTCAATCTATTAATTACAAAGAAAAAGCTCGAATGAGATTTAGTTGGATACAGTTTCAAGACGCTTTATGGATTGGAGTAGGAGTAATAGGGCCAATTGTTGCGTATATTACTCTTTCATCGAATATGTCCCAAGAATTGAAGATTGGTTTGATTATTTTACCGATTGTATGTATTCTTTGGGCAATATGGGAGTATCGATTTGAAAAGAAGGTCTACATAGGCGATATGAGTGATTATGTTATAGACCAGAATAATATTATTCTTTTCGATATTGAGGGAAAGGAATTATCAAAATATGCGATTCAGGACATTATCTGGATATTTACAGAACCAAAAAGAGGATGGGTGACTACAACATTTATCTCTGTTATAAGATGGGATAATGAGCGAAAAGAAATAACCTGGTCATTCATTCATAAAGAACTTGTTTTAGATCAGTTGAAATTTATTACTACGCTTAAGGAATTAGGTGTCAAAGTGTTTGATAGTCGCTTGGACCGAGAACAAATCGAAAAATGGCGTAAAATGACGAAAGAAGAAATTTTGGCTGTAGACCCCCTCAAGCAATAACGTCTGGTGCACAACCGTTTCGCAGCGTAGCTCAGCACCTCGACCGTGAACTCCATCCATTTGACGAGAGGCTATAACGGTGGTAAATAATGGGGCTTGAAAATATAGTCGGAAAATTAGAAAAAACTAAGGCAGGAATAATATCTCAGAGAGTACCAATCGAGAACGGGATAGAAAAAATAATGAATGTACTTGAAACTACAGATTTTAAAGAAACAGATTTTGAAATGATAATAGACGATATCAAATATAAAATAAATATCGAATTTTGCAGGAAATCACCATGGTGGAAAGCATGGTCGGCAAAGCAATCAGCAGCATTAGATGAAAAAGGATATTCATTTTATTCTGAAGAAGCGAATTTTACTTCAAATGGCTTGTGGTCCCATCCTGAGAATAAACCATTTGTGAATAATTTAGTAATAACAATCGATGGCCTTGTATTGACAGCGATTAGAAAACCCATATGGGAAAAGGGCGGATTCTTCTCGTCAAAGTTGATTCCGAGTGGTATATCAATTATCCCACAACATAGCGATTTTACTGAAATTAAATGCAATGGATTCTTTACATGGCTAACAGACAAGTACACAAGTGGTATCGATGACGCAAAAAAAGTGTTAGCTTACATTTTAATATTACGCAATTTGGAGAGATACCTTGAACATCACTTCAGTGCAATAAGCAATATGCAGACATCTACGCCACAGAATGTTGCTATTAGAACAGTAAATATCCCACCTTTGATGACTAAATGCAACAGTTGTGGCGCACCTAATCCCGATAATGAAGAAAAATGTGGTTATTGTGGTTCATCGTTACGTCCAGTTCCGAAATAAATATGCCCCAGCCGTTTAGTCGCATAGGTCGGCCACCTCGACCGTGAAATTCATACATTCGACGAGAGGTCGCGTTGATGCCTCGCCGGAGCCACGCGACCTCTATTTGACGGCGGGACAGGAGTGCGCACGGGCCCGACGCTTTGTATTGATGTCAGTACTCATTGTTCTGGATTTAAGAATACTAGGAGGGATGACGAGTTCAACGAAGGCACGGGGTAGAGAATTTATATAGGCGCATGAAGATACTTAGCGCCGTGAGCGCGAATAGGAACCGTCACTTGGGGGCGAACGGAGGAGTACCTAAGGATGATTGAGTATGAAGGGGGGTGGTATTTTAACAATTACAGCAAAGTCACATTAAAAACAGCCATCCAACTACTTG
>DAIRED010000274.1:0-2968 GCA_036795795.1 Thermoplasmatota archaeon
CTTGAAACAATAATGCTGTATAATCCTAGCGGTTTAACCAGACACATCCCTTTCTCCATGAAATATACGTATAGATCAGCTACTCCATCGTATGCCTTGTAATGTTGCTCGAAATATGGTTTGAGGAATGAGAGTGATTCTTGCCGCACATATGGTGGATTCCCAATCACGATATCGAACCCACCTGCTTTGAACACCTTGGGAAACTCGTCCTGCCAGTTGAACGGCTTGAGCTTCTCGAGCTGCGCGTCCTGCTCCTCCTTCGGTAAATCCTTCAGGAGGTCGATGACATCGAAGCCTACCAAGGAGTTGCCGCACTTCACGTTCTCGCCGAGATCCGGCAGCGCAGGCTCGCGGAACCATTTCATCACGTTGTCCACGGACTCCTTGCTCTCGCCCTCCAGCGCCTTCAGTAGTAGGTTGAGCTTCGTCACCTCCACGGCCTGGGCGTCGATGTCCACGCCGTACACGTTGTTCAGCAGGATGCGCTTCTTCTCCTGGAGCGTGAGGCGCCATTCCCCCTTCGGGCCTTGGAAGACGGCATCCTTCCACTTCTTCGGATTGTTAGCACAGTACCAGTCCAGGTGCTCCTTCAGGAGGCGCGCATAGGCGACTATAAGGAACGAACCGGAACCGCAAGCCGGGTCCAGGACGCGCAGCTTGGCCATCTCTTCGGGAGATTTACCGGCGCAGAGCTTGCCAACGGTATTCTCAACGATGTACTCCACGATGTATGTCGGCGTGTAGTAGACTCCGCCAGCCTTCTTGACCTCGGGTTTCTCCTCGACCTTCGCCTGATGCCCAGCGGTTAGTCGGATTATCTTTCCCAGGAACTGCTCGTAGACGTGGCCGAGGATGTCGGCGGAAATCACGTCGAACTGGTACGGCGAGTCCGGGTAGTACAGCTCCTTGATGATGTCCTTGAGGACCTTGTCGTCGACCTGGAGCTTCGGGGTCAGCTCGTCCGGGTGCCCCGTCCGGTTCTTCTCCTGGGTGAAGTGGAACAACCCGGAATTGTACTTCGCATCGGCCTTCTGGAAGAGGTCCACCAGGCGACCGTAGATGGCGTCCCTGGCGACTAGGTTGCGGAGCTGCTCCGAGGGCTCCGTGCCCCTGTCCTCGCATATCCTGAGGAATATAATTCGATCTATCAGTTTCCCGACCGAGTAGTTCATCTCGTCGAGGGAGAGGTTCTCGTTGCGGAGCGCTAGGTTCTTCGCCAACATCTCGCGCCAGCCCTCGATCTCCTTGAGGAATTCATCGTCGACCTGGGCAGTCCCGCGTTTCCCTTTAGCCGCCTCCGCGTAGGAATCGAACGAACCTCTGATGACCGCCTCGCGCGAGAAGACAGAGGCCAGCTCGTCCCACTTCTCGATGAGATCGTCCCATTGAAGATGCAGTATCCTGGCTACGGTGGCTTTGTCGTCCTTGGACGGCTTGATGCGGCAATCGTAGACGTAGATCTGTTCGAAGTTCGTGAGGATGGACAGCGGAAGCTTGGCGCTCCAGGCGTACCTCCGAAGCTGGAAGGCAGGGTAGATGTCGCTACCGACATCCACGGACGGCTTCTTGGCCTCCACGAAGAATTTAATCGTCCCGCCAATCCTAAAGGCGTAATCAGGGGCTTTGGTGGCGCCCTCGACATCCAGGGACTGCTCGTGGACGACGTCCTTGTACTGCTCGGCGTGGCCTGCCTTGTTAGACATGTCCCAGCCAAGCATCTCGAAAAGGGGGTCCAGGAACTCCTTGCGCAGTTCGGCTTCCTTGTAATCTTTGGACGAGTACTGCTTGTAGTTGCGCTCGTATCTCTCCATCAATTCCCGAAGCTGAGGCGGTGCCGGCAAGCCTTTCCCCACGCACGGTGATGTATCCGCGATAGAAAAGGGTAGCGGATGGTGATTTCGGTTTTTTATTTTTACCGCTTCACACTTTGCTTATCACTTTTACTGGCACCCCCTGCTTGTCACTAAAAGTGTCAAGCTTGTCACTCTGCTGGCATGAGCTTGTCACTTTTTTTCAGGTTCTGATATGTGGAAGACCTTTATACTCGACCAACTCACTCGTTTAGCATGTCACAAGTCGAGTTGACACCGAAGGCGAAGGTGCAGGAAGATGGCGATAACTCGCCAAGGCTCAGCCCACCAACCGATAGCAATGTGTGGGCGCAGAAAGAGGTGCGCGAGGCGATTAGGAGCGAACTGGACCTGATGTTCTCTCAGGCTCCAAGTGTGGTCAGGTTCCGAGCCTGGCTGTTCGAGAGGTGCGAGGGGAGGCCGTTGGCTGATGTCGCGGCGCAGATTAGACACGATGTCGGGCTGGACGGGATGAGCGCGGGAGTACTGAACGAATACCTGGAGATTATGGTCGACCAGGGATGGCTGTATCGGGACAGGTTTGGACGTCTTCACCGTGTCCAGGGGGCAGCATCATGAAACTTCGTGTCCCATCCATGACGTATCCCGACGTGCGCCACACGGTCGAGCTGCAGGGCAGCCAGGTCAGATGCACATGCCCAGGCTTCTACTTCAAGCGCTCGTGCTGGCACGTCGGGGTTCTATTGGAGCACCTTGAGTACCGCCGAATGATGCGCCTGCAGGCCGCTGCGCTCGGAGGTGTCGTATGTTCGTGAAGGAGGTCCGGGTGAGCTTCGGCAGGACAGTCAACCTGGGGAACTTCGAGTCCACGAGGGTCGAGATGACCGAGTGCGCGGTCGTCACGGACAACAACGCCGACGAGGTCGCGGAGGCGCTCTACGAGGAGCTGAGGCGCAAGGTCGAGCTGAAATGCGTTATCCTCAAGGAACGCCGCGCCGAGGCCTACAGAGCGTCTGAAGGCCACGGGCGGCGCGAGGATAGGTTCGAGAGCCGGGAGAGGACCGATGACCGCAGGCCGCCAATCGTCGACAAGCCCGGCAACGCCGCGAGCTAATAAAATGCGCCCGAATCTATCAGATAGAATCACCAGGGGG
>DAIRED010000275.1:0-2954 GCA_036795795.1 Thermoplasmatota archaeon
CCCGGTCCCGCCGGCCCTGGGTGGTGAACCGGTCGAAGAGGGTGTAGAGGATCGGGATCAGGTAGAGAGCCAGGATCCCCGAAGCCAGCACGCCGCCCATGGTGGTCACCGCCATGGCCACGGTGTAAGCCGCGCCCGCTCCGCCCACGGCCTGGGGCAGGATGCCGGCGAGGATGGCGAGCGTGGTCATCACGATGGGCCGGAGCCGGCCCGGAGCGGCCTCCAGGATGGCGTCGCGCGCATCGCGCTCCTGTCGGTGCTGTTATCCGGATACTTCGACACGGCGACGCCGTGGATTGCCGTGAGCTTCGCCGTCGGCGGGTTGGCGGCGCTGGCGGTCGCCGCGGCGAGGCCGGCGTCCCTCAGCGCCTCGTCGGCGCGCTCGGAATTCGCATCCGCGCAGGGCGGCGCACTCGCATTCGCCATAGTCGTCGGTCTGCTGGCGTGGGCCGACAAGCCGCTGCTTTGGCTCCTCGACGGGGAGACCTCCCTCGGGTTCTACTTCGCCGTCCAGCGGACGGTCGTCTTCATCGGCGCTGCCGGGATAATAATCACCGGCATGGTCTCGGGACGGTTCAGCGCCCTCACCCGGCTCGAGGGGACGCGCCTCGTCACCCTGATGGAGCGCTACGCGTCGCTCTGCGTCGTCCCGATGACCGCGTTCTACCTGGCATTCTCGGAGCCGATGGTGGAGACGTTCTTCGGTGCGGCCTACGCTCCGCACCACGAGCTGGTGTACCCCCTCGCAGCCGCGGGGCTGTTCATGGCGCTGGCGGCGCCGTCGGTGACGTGGTCGGCGGGCGGTTCGTGCTGGGGAATGCTGACGGCGGCGGGCGTAGCGTCCCTCGCGGCGCTCATCGCAGTTCCGATGGCAATATTGTGGGGAACAAACGATGTCGATATCTCCTTCGCCGTGGCGGTCGGGTGCCTGGCGGCATCGACGATTTTCTACGCGTTGGTCCGCACGGGGCCGGCCGGCGAAGGCGCCGGATTCCATCCGCATTTGCCCCGTCACATTGCCTGCGCAGGCATGATGGCGACGATTTTATTCTGGCTGTCCGGGAGCTTCGCGTCGATTGGCTTTGGCGAATTGGTGGCGCTGGCAATCTTCGGGGTATTGCTCTACGGTCTGCTACTCTATCTCTTCGCAGAATTCATGCAGGGCGAGTGGGGCGAGTTCAAAAACCTCAGGGGCGTCTGAACCCGGTCATTGGCAGCCCTTACAGCCTTCGTGGCCGTCGAGCTCGCACTCGATGTCGTGCGGCTTCGGTCTGGGTTTCCCATCGCGCCTGGCCTTGTAGTCCTCGACGGCGGCGTGCAGCGCGTCGGCGGCAAGGTTCGAGCAGTGCATCTTGATGGGGGGGAGGCCATCTAGGGCCCCAGCGACATCGCCCCGGGTGATTCTCACGGCCTCGTCGATGGTCTTCCCCTTGGCGAGCTCCGTCGTCATGCTGCTGGTCGCGATGGCGGCCGCGCATCCGAATGTCTTGAACTTGATGTCCACGATGACATCGTCCTTGACCTTGATGTACATGGTCATGAGGTCGCCGCAGGTCGGGTTCCCGACCTCGCCCACGCCGTCCGCGTCCGGTATCTCGCCGACGTTCTTCGGGTTCTTGAAGTGCTCCATGACCTTTTCGCTGTACATAATTTCACCTTGCCAGAGGCGACATCTTCCTCAGCTTCTCCACGATGGGGGGCATCTCCTTGAGGAAGTATTCGACATCCTCGTCGGTGTTCTCCCGGCCCAGCGAAATCCTCAGCGAGCCGTGGACCTCCTCCTGCGGGAGGCCGAGGGCCAGCAGCACGTGCGACGCCTTGAGCGACTTGGAGGAGCACGCCGAGCCAGTCGAGGCAGCTATCCCGGCGATGTCCAGGTGGAGGAGCATCCCCTCGCCCTCGATGAACCTGAACCGGAAGCTCGCCAAGTTGGGCAGGCGCTTGGTGCGGTGGCCCGTGAGGAACGAGTCCTTGATGTTGCCGAGGGTGCCGTCGATGATGCGTTCCCTCATCCTCGTTATGCGCGGCACGTCGAAATCCAACCGCTGGACGGCGAGCTCGGCCGCCTTGCCGAATCCCGCTATCCCGGGGACGTTTGACGTGCTGGGACGGAGCCCCTTCTCGTGGCTGCCGCCGAACATGAGCTGCTGGATTTTCGTCCCCTTCCTCATGTAGAGCATCCCGACGCCCTTCGGGCCGTAAATCTTGTGGGCCGAAATCGAGAGGAAATCGACGCCCAATTTGTCGACGTCCAGCGGCATTTTCGAGGCGGTCTGAATCGCGTCTGTGTGGAACGCGATTTTTCGCTCCTTGGCGAGCTTACCGATCTGTTCCACGGGCTGTATGGTGCCTATCTCGTTGTTCGCGTGCATGATGGAGATGAGCTTGGTGTTGGGCCGGATGGCCTTCTCCAGGTCTTCGAGTCGGATAATCCCCTCTGGGTCGACGGGCAGGAACGTGGCCTCGAAGCCCATCGTCTCGAGGTACTTTACCGTGTTCAGGACGGCTGGGTGCTCTATGGCCGTCGTGATGACGTGGCATCTCTTGTTCTCCTTCAAGTTCGCCGTGCCGAGGACAGCCATGTTGTTCGCCTCGGTCCCGCCACTAGTGAAGTAAATCTCGTCCGCGGTCGCGCCAATGAGCTTGGCCGCCCGCGCCCTGGCGACGTCTAGGGCATTCTTTGCATCCTGGCCGTAAGCGTGGATGCTCGACGAGTTGCCGAACTTCTCCTTGAAGTAGGGCATCATCTCCTGAAGCACCAGCGGGTCCATCGGAGTCGTGGCTGCGTGGTCTAGGTACGTCTGCCGCATGCCCCTCCCTATGGCTACGCCCGATTAATATTTTCCCCCTCTCCGTGGCCAACGGTAAAATACACCGTCCGCGATGTGGGAGTGACCGGGGTGGTCGCATGGAAATGAGCATCTACATAGACGGCAAATATTATCCGAAGGGGC
>DAIRED010000276.1:0-2950 GCA_036795795.1 Thermoplasmatota archaeon
GGCAAGAAGTAGATTCGGACCGCGCGGTTCAGGCCAGCGTTTTCGAGGCAAACGTTTATATACTGCAATCTATATCGGGTGTTTGCCCGACAAACTAGGTACAAAGAGGGTACAAAGAGCGTACGGAGAATATCGATGCAGGACGACACGGAAAAGATAACCATCCGGTTGCCAAGGCGTTTCCTCAGGAACATCGACGCCCTGGTCAGGATGGACGATTTCTCCTCGCGCTCGGAAGCTATCCGCATGGCGGTCCGGGACATGCTCTACGCGCGAATGAAGGAAGTTCCGGAAAAGGTCTCCGAGATGAAGAAGATCGAGGGGGCGATCGCCGAACTGGAAGAGACCGAGGCCGTGCTGATGAAAAGGTAGGAAGAGCTGTCAGAAGGGATGGATGCACACTCACGATTACCTCCCCCCTTTTTTTTTATCCATTTATGAGCGGTAGCGGTCCTTTCTGTTCTCGGGGGTCGGTGGAAAAATGTCGCTGGATAGCGCTCTTTTTCCACCCTTCGCCCAATCCAGAAATCGATCTCTAAAGATTGCTGGATTGGGCTCGTTCGCGAAAACACTTCGTGCTATACAGCATGCTTTCGCTCATCCCCCCTTTTTCTTTGCTAGAGCTGAGTGATTGGGGGCTACATGTTTCAAGGTTCCAAATATCTGTAAAGTAAGGGCAAATTCGTGATGATTCAGGGTTTGTATCAATATCTTATTATAACGAGCATCGACTATTCGCTACAGGTGTTAAAGTGAAGAAGGCGGTCCTTAGCGTGATTGTGGCTGCGATTCTGATTTCAGTCTCCGCTATGTCGATAAACTGGCTGTACAATAAACAGGACGGTTATTCCTCCGATTCCCCGCCGACCACGGTTTCCGAGCTCGTCGAACGCTCAAACGATTTCTCTTTCGAGATGTATTCGGAGCTGGCCACGGATGGGGGCGACAACGTGTTCTTCTCCCCGCACAGCATAACCACCGCGCTCGGAATGGCATTCGAAGGGGCGCGTGGCCTGACCGCTGAAGAGATGGCCGGCGTGCTCAACTTTCCAACGGATAATGAGACCCGGTGGTCCATGATGGAGGCCTATCAGGAATATTTCAACTCGGACTGCGATTCGTACGACCTCTCCACAGCCAATGCTTACTGGCTCAGGGATGGGGAAAGCCTGCTGGAATCCTACCGCGTCGCCATCGAATCTTACTACCTAGCGCATGGCGACGAACTGGACTTCCGACACGATTCGCAGGGTTCGACCGATACCATAAATGCCTGGGTGGAGGAGCAGACCAACGGAAGGATAAAGGACCTGATTTCGCCCTCAATGATTGACCTGACAACATATCTCATCATCACCAACGCCGTATACTTCAAATCAGACTGGAAGTACCAGTTCAACGAGACTGCCACCGAGGACAAGATATTTTACATGGAAGGCGGAGGGAAAATACAAACGCCGATGATGCACATGCACGACGATACGATAGGCCTGAACTACACCGAGAACGCCGACGTTCAGATGCTCCAGCTCCCCTACAATGGCGGGGAGCTGTCTATGTGCATACTCCTCCCGAAGGACGACGACCTGGGTACGCGGGAGTCCAATCTGAACTCGGATTATCTGATGTCGCTGATGGATGATCTCTCTCCCGAAGAGGTGGACGTCTATATCCCGAAGTTCAAGTTCGAGCAGAAATACGAGCTTAACGATATGCTAATCGACATCGGCATGCCATCGGCCTTCGATCCGGAAACGGCCAATTTCACTGGCATCGCTGCCGATGGACACGCTTTGTCCATCTCCAAGGTCATCCACCAGTCCTTCGTGGAGGTGAATGAGCAAGGCACCGAGGCTGCGGCGGCAACAGCGGTAATAATGGTGGATTTCGCTACGCCTGGCGGCGGGAGCGCTCCCCAGCCCATCGTTTTCAATGCCAACCACCCATTCATTTTTTTCATACAGCACGAGGAGACCGGCCAGATACTATTCATGGGGAAGGTGGGGAATCCGCAGGCATCTGCTTAGGTGAATAATTCATCGCTAGAGTAAGTTCGGTCCGATTGAGGTCGCCCGAGTTTGCGCGGACTTTCCCGTTTTTCTATCGTTTATGCGCAATCTTTTTACCTTGAACGGTGTTTGTGCGCCTTATGGCGGAATTCCAGCGCCCGCGAGGGACGCGTGATTTCGGACCCGACGATATGGCGAGGCGCCGAGCGGTCGAGGAGCGTATGCGCTCGACGGCGCGCCTGTTCGGCTTCGGCGAGGTTCAGACTCCCACCTTCGAGGAGCTCGCGCTCTTCACCGCCAGGTCCGGGGAGGGCGTGGTCGGGGAGATGTACGCCTTCAAGGACAAGGGCAACCGCGACATATCGCTGAGACCCGAGCTGACCGCTCCGGTGATGCGCTGGTACCTCAACGACATGACCTCGGCGCCCAAGCCGCTCAAGCTCTTCTACTACGGCAACTGCTTCCGATACGAGCGACCGCAGAGCGGGCGCTACCGCGAGTTCTTCCAGTTCGGAGCCGAGATAATCGGTGCGCCGCTGCTGGCCGCCGACGCGGAGATAATCTCCCTCGCGGACGCGTGTCTCAGGGGAGCCGGCCTGACCGGCTACCAGCTCAGGCTGGGGCAGATTGGAATCCTGCGGGGGATGCTCGAGAAGCTCGGCGTCCCGAATGATGCCTGGGCGGCGTGCCTGCACTTCCTGGACAAGCGCGAGTTCGAGGAGCTGCGGCGCCTGCTGGATGAGAAGGGCATCTTCGGCGAGAAGGTGGACGCGCTCGAGCGCCTCGCGGGCATGAAAGGCGGCTCCGAGGTCCTGGGCGAGGCTTCGAAGCTGGTCGGCGACCTCGACGGCCTGGCCTACCTGAAAAAGCTTGCCGGAAGGCTCGAGACGATGGGCGTTCGCGGGCTGCGATTCGACCTGGGCGTCGTGCGAGGCCTGGAC
>DAIRED010000277.1:0-2949 GCA_036795795.1 Thermoplasmatota archaeon
ATTAAGGTTTTCTTTTCGGTCAGGGACCTCCGGGACGTGTGGCGCGTCCAGAGCGAGGTGCGCGAGGCGATATACAACCAGTTCAACAAGGCCGGAATCGAGATCCCATTCCCACAGCGCGTCGTCCACATGAAGTCGGCCAAGTAGCCAAACTTTTTAACCCGGCAGCCCCATCGCGACTTCGTGCGCGTCAGCGTAAATATTGCGGAGGGCTGGCACAGTTGAGAATCGTCGTGCTGGGGGCGGGAGCGCTCGGCAGCCTGTTCGGCGGGCTGCTGGCGGGCGCCAACGACGTCATCGTGCTCGGGCGCAAGCCCGCCGTTGAGACCATCGCGCGGCGCGGCCTCAGGTTGGAAGGCGCCACTCGTAAGAATGCCGCCGTCAAGGTCGCAACGGATGCTGGAGCCCTCGACCCGCCGGACCTGCTGCTCGTCGCGGTCAAGGCGTACGACACCGAAGTCGCTATAAGCGAGGCCATCGGCCTCATCGGATCCAGGACGGCGGTCCTGTCCATGCAGAACGGGATAACCACCATCGACCTCCTCGCGAAGCTCGTTCCGGAACCGAATCTAATCGCAGGCTGGACGAGCCACGGCGCCACGCTCGAGCGCCCCGGGGTCGTGAGGCACGCGGGCGCCGGCGACACGGTGGTGGGCGAGCTGGACGGGCGCTCTACACATCGAATCAGAGCGATATCCCGCGCCTTTTGCGAATCGGACATCGCGACCTCGGTCTCGGCCGAAATACGTAGGGAGCTTTGGCTGAAGGGGCTGGTCAACTCGGCGATTAACCCCCTGACTGCCCTGGCACGATGCGAGAACGGGCGAATCGCGACAGACAAAAACCTGTCCCGGGTGGCCAAGGTGATATGCGCGGAAGGTGCGGCCGTGGCGCGCGCCGAAGGGCACCCGATAACGGCCGACGCGGCGTACCGGCGCGTAATCCGTGTCGCGCGCCAGACATCCGCCAACCGCTCAAGCATGCTTCGGGACATCGAGATGGGCAGGCGCAGCGAGATTGACTACCTAAACGGGGCAATCGCCGCCTTGGCGCGGGAGCGCGGGCTGCCGGCGCCCGTGAACGAGGCACTGTCCCAGATTGTGAGGGGCATCGAGGGGGAAAATCGGAGCGCTGGCGGCGTCCGTGGCAAGTAAGATATACCCCCTAGGTTTTAGGGTTGAGCGGGCATGCCGGGCCGCATCCGGCGGGCCGGGCCCAGGATGGAGACAATACCATGAACGTACCGCGAGACCTCCGATACACCAAGTCGCACGAATGGGTAAGGGCCGAGGGGGGCCTAGTCCGCGTCGGAATCACGGACCACGCCCAGCACGAGCTCACCGACATAGTCTACGTAGAATTCCCGAAGAAGGGCCAGACGCTCGAGAAGGGGAAGCCGATGGGCGTCGTCGAGTCGGTGAAGTCGACGAGCGATATATACGCGCCGGTCTCCGGGGTCGTCGAGGCGGTCAACGAGAAGCTGGAGAACCAGCCAGAGCTCGTCAACGGGGAGCCGTACGGCGAGGGGTGGCTCGTCCTCATCAAACCGTCCGCCGCAGTCGAAGGCCTGATGGACCCAGAGGAGTATGAGAAGAGCCTGACCAAGTGAGCGCGCCGGTGAATCTTTATATAGGCAGATACTCATACCAGATAGTGAGACCATGAAGACGTACATGAAGGTGAGTTTCAACAGCGAGGGGGCGCGGCCCTCCGAGATTGTCTCGAGGCTGCACATGATAGGTTTCCGCCCCACGCACGGCAACTACGACTTCACGTACGATTGGGACCACACGGCCACGGTCGACGACGCCCTCTTCCTGGCAGACAAGGTCCACGAGGCGCTCCGCGGGATGAACGTCATCTTCAAGATGGAAACCGAGGACGTGGCGGGCTCGCTGGACATCGATTGAGTCTCGCAAATTTCTAGATAAAAAATGGTAGGGCGAGCTTGCGCCCTACCGCCGCGCGCGGACTACTGGTCCGTGAGCTGGCACACGGACGTCACTGCACGGTCCCCCGTAATGACTTCCTGGGCTTTCGCCAGGTTCACTATCAGGTTCACGTACTCCTTGCCGTCCTTCGACGAGTACTTGCGCGCCGCCGCGAACGCTTCGGACGAGATGCTCATCTTGAGCGCCCCGCCGTTCGTGGACTTCCGCATGTACCCGACCAGGGTAGAGTTTTTCTGCACTTTTTTCACCTCCGTTTTGTTTCGTTGACCGCAGGCAACGGTTGCTTTGCGGCGAAGGGAGGATTTGCGCCGGGGTAGATTTAACGGCGCCGTACATGTAGGGGAAAGCCCGCGTGCCTGCCAGGCGGTAATCTGACCCGCCCGCCGGAGCGGCGCCCGCGAGGGTCCGTGGAGCGCCGCAGGGGCTCGCCCATATGCACCGTCACTGCCGGACGTTGAGCACATTTTATATGCCATCCTGCACATGTCTCTCGCATGGTGGAGA
Organism: Thermoplasmatota archaeon; assembly: GCA_036795795.1. Lineage (GTDB taxonomy): Archaea > Thermoplasmatota > Thermoplasmata > SG8-5 > DAIRED01 > DAIRED01. The sequence goes on from DAIRED010000277.1 coordinate 2,457, forward strand.
GGCGTGTCAGGGGCAGCGTAATAAGCGGCTACCTCAAGTACGTCGAGAAGACCTGGGGCCAGGATGGGACGGCGAGGTGCAGGAAGGAGACGAACCTCGCGGGCCTGGAGCTGACGGACGGGATATTCTACCCGAACGCGATGCTGCTGGCGGTCATCAAGTGGATATCGGCCAACTACGGCATCGCGCACGTGCGCAAGGCAGCCAACCACGCCGTGAAGAACCTGGGCTTCATGTCATACATCGTCCGGTTCTCGTCGGTGGAGAACATGCTGAAGAAGTCCAAGGACGCGTACAACGAGGCGTACAGCTTCGGGGAGGTGGAGATGAAATTCAAGCCACACCTCGCGACGGCGACCATGAAGGGCGTCAGCGAAGCCCCAGAGAACTGCGAGGGCTGGATGGGGGCGCTGGAGGCGCTCCTGGAGCTCACGCATGCGAAGGGGCGGGTCACCAAGACGAAGTGCCAGTTGAAGGGCGACCCGCACTGCGA
>DAIRED010000278.1:0-2942 GCA_036795795.1 Thermoplasmatota archaeon
GAGAGTCACGAGTCCAACGAAGGGACGGGGTAGAGAATTATTTAAGGTGTGACGTGATATCTGAGCCCATGAAATGGGCGTATAGGAACCGTCACTTGGGGATGAGCGGCTCAGTCGTAGGTTGTGGGCCCGTATCGAATAAGCGTTAACCGGGGGGTGTTTGGCGTAAATCCTTTTGATAATGAGAACTATCAAAGCACATATAAATACTTGGAAAAACATGTATGTTCAAGAGGCGTGAAGCGGGGGATGTCGATGAAGGGATTCAAGAAGGCGCTGGCAGTATTGTGCGTCGTGCTTATGACGGCAACGGCTTTTCAAGTCGCGTCCGCCAAGGCGGTCAATCGCGACCAATGGGACTACATTGTTGACGAGGAGGGCTGGGTGCATGGCGTTTTCGTTATGCCATATCCCCCATCCTTGCGACAGCCGATGAACTTGGAAGTTTTCTATGTCGATAACGTCGGAGGAACCTGGAACGAACCGATACGCATCTCCGATTCGCCGGAGAAATCGTCCTATCCTCAGATTGATATTGATCCCGAGCTTGGCATCATGTACGTTACCTGGCTGGAAGACGGGCCCATGGAGCGCCCGATTTGGTACGCCGGAACTGTTGGCGGCCAGCGCTGGAGCGAACCGCACCCGACCGAAGAAATAGTAGGAGTTGTTGGTAACCCGTTCATCGGGATGGCTGCTGAATACGGAGTTTTGGAACTTACATGGTGTTATAACGGTAACGCCATAATCGTCGCGGATTCGGACTTCGATCAGATACCGGACTATCAGGATGCCAGGCCGCTTGATTTTGACGTTGAGTTTGGAGTGCCATTCGAGGCTGATTTGGTCGAATATTCTGCTGAAACCGGTGTCGTGGCTGCGCTGGATTTCATTTCGGGTTCCGGTACAATGGCCATCGCTCCGACAGCGCCAACCGTCCTAATGGCGCCAAGCCCTGGCGATTATTTTGATGTGACATTTACTGGCACTGGCGTTTACGATGCGGTCATTAAAGCGCCCTACAATCCAGCAGAATTGCCAAGCGGTATAGAAGGCAAGCACCTGAGGATGTATTGGCTCAACGACGGGCGATGGAGCATCCTGATGGATGAGGGAGAAGACACGGGCGTGGATGCTGCAAACAACTACGTGTGGGCGACTCTGAGCCACCTGAGCACGTTCGTGGTCGGGTACAGCACGATGTACGATACGGATACCGACGGATTATCCGATGGGACTGAAATAAACGCCGAGATAGCGCCACCGGTGATCCTTCCGATATTTGGAGACGGTTCGACGGATGTCTGGATGAACTTTACTACTCCTGGGGAGCAGACGACGTACATCGATGTCCCGGTCGAGAACAACACGATGCCGAATGTCGAGATTTCGTGGCTGGAAGTAGAAGGGACACTGGAACCATTCACCCCATCGGAAATGTTAATGACAAACGCATCAAGCCCTTCTGTATGGAACGATAAAATGGCATGGCGCGATTACGAGAACAACCTGATAATGCTCAAAGACCTATCTACTGGCGATGTTCAGCAGGTTTCAGCGTCAAATCACAGCGGTATCGACGGCTCGCCCGTCGTTTGGGACGATTGGGTCGCGTGGGTACGTGAGACCCCGCCGCCGGCGCCGTTCCCGAACCATTCATCGTACACGCTCATGGCTTGGAACGACACGGCAAAACAAGAGATTATCCTCGGCGGAGGCTCCTCCGTGGACATCTGGGGCGGCAAAGTAGTTGGCGTTACTGGCCTGGGAATCGCCGTGTATGACCTGGACAGTTTCGAAGTCGAATACGTGGGCGGAACTGGATACCTGTACTCGCCGGAGATATGGAACCAATTCCTAACGTACTACCGATACATTGCCTCCTCAAACTATGAAGTCGAATTGTACGATTTCAGTACTGGCGCATACAGCACCATCGCAACCGGCCTGACCTATCCGCTCATCGATTTGGCCGGAACAAAGATTGCGTACGCAAACAAGTACGGCGCTGAGATTGCTGTGTACGATGTTATCTGCGGAGAAACGCTTACCGTCCCTGCAAGTGCGAACGGCCTCGTCCTCTCCGAGGATTGGCTATACTGGGTGGACGGATTCGGAGCCTTGTTCGGCCTCGACCTCTGGACCGGGGAAACAGTCGAACTGGGCGCAATCGAGGATGCAGGTTACTTCGACCTCTCGGCAGATATGGACCGATTGGTCTGGTCCTCCGGCACGCCGACGGTCATAAACTGCATCGCGCAGGGATACCGGGCGGTAGCGGAGATGCGCGTGGGAGACCAGCCTACGCCGGTTTGGTCCACGTCGGGATGGCGCGAGTTCAGTGCGGAGCCCGAGATGTCGTACCTGATGAACTCGTACATACGGGACAACTTCGTTGACGGAATGACCAGCATTTCGATTCCTGTAACGATTAAGGCATATGCCCCAGGCTCGATAGTCCTAAGGGAGCCGACGACTAACGTGGCTCCGATTATTACCGATCCCATTGCTCTGGACGGCGATTTGGACGGGCTGGCCGACGGCTGGGTGGACAAGAATGTCAACATGGTTTTCGACGAGGGCGATACGCCTGGTGAATGGCAGATGGCCACCGACCCGAACAGCGGGAATTTCGTGGGCACCGCCAGCTCGCGCGCGGTCGCGGGAGACGTGGACGCATTCACCGGCAACCTCAGGCTCAGGCGCACGTTGCTTTCGGTCGGCGCGGGCTTTGGCAGAATTTCGTTCGACGTGGTCTACAACAGCCAGAGGGCTGGCGAACTATCAGCTCTCGGATTGGGCTGGACTTCGCCATTCCTAGCAACGATTGCGGAACTGGCCGACGGAAACGCGGAATACCGCAATGGAGAGGGGGACGTTTATCTCTTCAAGGTTTACGCAGACGGATTGTACAGCGCTCCGCCGGGGTTCGTCGGACGCCT
>DAIRED010000279.1:0-2920 GCA_036795795.1 Thermoplasmatota archaeon
GCTGGGATATATCAAGCTGCCGTAGCAATAGTTTAATATTCGTAGCACTTTTTACACCTGGAAGTGCTACCGTGACGGTCGAGAGGGTCGGGGTCTCATTCGAACCGGAGCTGCTGTCCAGCTTCGACGCGATGCTGAGGGAGAGGGGATATGCCAGCAGGTCGGAGGCGCTGCGGGATTTGGCGCGCGAGGCGCTCTCCAAACGGGCGGTCGACGAAGGGAACGGAAAGGTGATGGGCACGCTGACCATCCTCTACGACCACGACGCCAGCGGCCTGTCCCACAAGCTAGTGCACGTCCAGCACGAGCACCACGCGGAAGTGATGTCCACGCTCCACGTCCACGTGGACGAGCGCAACTGCCTCGAGGTCTTGTTGATTAAGGGCGAGCGCTCGGAAGTCAAGCTCCTCGCGGAGAGGATACGCGCCCTCAAAGGCGTCGAGCTCGGAGAACTGGTGCTCGTGAAGGCCTAGGCGCCCGGGTCGAGGGACTTCTTCCCCTTCTCGGTCATCATGTCGGGGTGCCAGACGGTCTCGCGGTCGACGATTATCTCGACCCCGGTCACGCCATTGAGGCCGCAGACGGCCTTGTGGATGCGCTGGACGACGATGGTGTGGAAGGGGCATCCCTTCGTCCCGAATATCATGTGGAGCCTGACCTCGCCGCCCTTAATCTCGATGTCTCGGATGAAGCCTAGGTCGACGACGTTGACGCCCAGCTCTGGGTCGCAGCATCCCTCGAGGGCTTTCCTGATGGTGTCTCCGGTGATTTTACTGGGCGGCATTGGACCTCCCACCCGAAGCTCTGATGATATGGCTTGTCCCTAACATGTTCAACCCTTCCTCGACTGCTGCCTGAAGTAATCCTCGATTATCTTGCGCTGCCCCCTTCGCAGTATCTCCGAGAGGGTCGCGGTCGAGATGCTGAACATCTCGGACAGCTCCTTGATTCCGATGCGCTTCGGGAAGTCGTAGTAGCCGCGTTCGAACGCCACCTGGATTATCTTCTCCTGCTTCTCGGTCAGCATCTCGTCGTCGTTGATGTTCGACACCTTGACGAGCTGCACGTCGGCGTCCGCGTTCTGGAAGTCCCATATGAGCTGCTGGAGGACCTTCCTGTCCGAGAAGATAATCTTGTAGTTGACCCGGCCCTTCTCGGTCGAATGGGCGGATATCATGAAGCAGTCCTTGTCGGCGAAGAGCTTGCACCCGACGCAGTCCTGGGTGGAGACGATGGCGTAGAACTTCTCGCGCTCCACGGCGCTTATCTCGACGCCCTTGACGCAAGAGCACATCTTGATGGCCTTGACGACCTCCTCGACGGTCGTGTCCTTGAACTTTATTTCGACGAGGTCGTTGACAATGTTGTTCTCGAGGGAGGTGCAGTCGAGCATCTTGATCTCGACGCTGAGCTTGTCGGAGAGCTGGCTCGCCCAGGAGAAGGGGGACTTGATGGACAGGACGGCCTCCATTATCATTCAGGCACCGTATCAGCATCTCCATAGGCATATATAACGCTTTTTCGGCGGAGTGCCAGCGGCCCCGACCGTCACCCGAAAGGGTTATCTACACCTCCATTCTATACCTCGGACGTCATTTTATCAGGGTGCGAAAATGCAGAAAAAGAAGCTCACGGAAACAGACAGCGCGGAACTGAAGATGAAGGCGCTGTTCGACAAGAGGAACGAGCACAACGCCCAGGCGATGGCATTCAGGGAGCAGAGGAACCTCCTCAACGCCGAGAAGGGCAAGAAGATTGACGAGATGGTCGAGCTCCGCAACGTCAGGGCCGACAACGTCCGGCTCATGCGCCAGCACCGCGACCTGAGGAACGAATACCAGGCCAAGGCCAGGGCGATTCTCGACGCGAAGAAGAAGCGCAAAGGCGCCATGCACGTCGACCTGCCGGGCGAGCTGGAGGCAAAGAAGGCGAACGTCCGCAAGCTCGACCTAAGGCAGCAGACCCAGGCCATGAGCATCGCCGACGAGAACGAGCTCATCGACGAGATAAAGGGCGAGATGAAGGAGATACACCGCCTCGAGAAGATTAAGGCCCAGCAGGACGCCGAGAAGGGCGAGCTGCGCAGGTACAGCGACGACATCACCGAGCTCTTTTCCATGGCCGACGAGGAGCACAAGTTCGTCGTCGAGTTCGCCAACAAGGCCAACGAGGCCCACGAGAAGATAACCGCGATGATGGAAGAAGTCACCAACATGATCCGCGAGGCCAACAAGAACCACGCGGCCTTCGTCGCGGCCAAGGAGAAGGCGGACGAGTTCCACCAGAAGGGGCTCGAGATGCGCGAGAAGGTCATGGCCAGCAAGCGCGAGAAGTACGACGAGCAGCGCGCAGCCCGCCAGGACATCGTCGACCAGAACAAGTCCGTGCGCGCCGCGCTCCTCGACAAGGAGAAGCTGGACAAGGCCGCGGACGACGCGTTCCAGCAGCTCCTGAAAAAGGGGAAGGTCGCATTCTGATGGAGGCCGTGATTCTCGCGGGGGGAGCCGGGAAGCGCCTCAAGCCCCTCACCGAACACAGGCCGAAACCCCTCATCCCCGTCGCCGGGAAGCCATGCATCGACTACGTCATCAGGTCGCTCGTGGCCGCCGACGTGAAGAGGATAATAATTACCACTGGCTACCTATCGGACAAGGTCATCAAGGGCATCGCCGACGGCGGCCAGTTCGGGGCGCACGTCCTCTACTCGTTCGAGGAGACGCCCGTCGGCACAGCCGGCGCGGTGAAGAAGGTCGAGGGCTTCCTGACCGGCACGTTCGTCGTCGCCAGCGGCGACGTCCTCGCGGACGTCAATATCAAGGAGCTGGTCGAGTTCCACAAGAAGTCCGGCGCGGTCGCGACGATGGCGCTGACCGAGGTCGATGACCCGACGCCGTTCGGCATCGTCGGCATGGACGGGAAC
>DAIRED010000280.1:0-2914 GCA_036795795.1 Thermoplasmatota archaeon
GGAGCTCAGCCCGCTCGCCGCGCACGGGATGTACAGCAACGACGCCCCGGCCGCGGGGATGGTCACCGGCATCGGCGTCGTCCACGGGCGCGAGGTCATGATAATAGCCAACGACGCCACAGTCAAGGGCGGGACGTACTACCCGATGACCGTGAAGAAGCATCTCCGGGCTCAGGAAATCGCCTTGGAAAACCACCTGCCGTGCGTGTATCTGGTCGACTCCGGCGGCGCGTTCCTGCCGATGCAGGACGAGGTCTTTCCGGACAGGGAGCACTTCGGGCGCATATTCTACAATCAAGCCGTCATGTCAGCGCAGGGTATTCCCCAAGTAGCTGTCGTCATGGGCTCATGCACCGCTGGCGGCGCGTACGTTCCCGCGATGTCGGACGAGACCATCATCGTCAAGGGCACCGGAACTATCTTCCTGGGCGGCCCGCCGCTCGTCAAGGCGGCGACGGGCGAGGAGGTCACCGCCGAGGATCTGGGAGGGGCGGACGTCCACTGCCGCGAGAGCGGCGTCTCGGACCACTACGCCGCGAACGACGAGGAGGCCATCCGCATCGCGCGCAACATAATGGAGAACCTCAACCGCAGGCCCAAGACGTTCGTCCAGTGCCAGCCGCCGGAGGAACCGCTGTATCCGCTCGATGACATCTACGGCATCGTGCCAGCGGACTCGCACAGGCCCTTCGAGGTTCGGGAGGTCATCGCGCGCGTCGTCGACGGCTCGCGCTTCCACGAGTTCAAGGAGCTCTACGGCACGACGCTGGTCACTGGATTCGGGCACATCATGGGCTACCCTGTCGGGATACTGGCCAACAACGGCGTGCTCTTCTCGGAGAGCGCCCTCAAGGGGACGCACTTCATCGAGCTCTGCTGCCAGCGCAAGATTCCGCTCGTGTTCCTGCAGAACATCACTGGGTTCATGATAGGCCGCAAGTACGAAGCGGGAGGCATTGCCAAGGATGGAGCGAAGATGGTCTCGGCGGTGTCCAACGCGAGCGTTCCGAAGTTCACCGTCATCATCGGCGGCTCGTTCGGCGCCGGCAACTACGGCATGTGCGGGCGCGCCTACGGTCCGCGCCAGCTCTGGATGTGGCCGAACGCGCGCATCTCCGTCATGGGCGGGAAGCAGGCGGCGGGCGTGCTGCTCACGGTGAAGAAGGACCAGATGTGGCGCAAGGGGCGCGAGCTGACGGCCGACGAGGAGAAGGAGCTCACCGAGCCGATACTCCAGAAGTACGACAAGGAGGGCGGGCCGTACTACTCTTCGGCGAGGATATGGGACGACGGAATCATCGACCCGGTCCAGACGAGGATGGTCCTGGCGCTCGGAATTTCCGCGTCATTGAACGCGCCGTGGCCCGACACGAAGGCCGGCGTCTTCCGGATGTGAAAAACCTTTTCTACACCATCCACATTCCGCACGACGAGGCAACACGATGTCCGCAAGAATGTTCAAGCTAGCCGCGCTGGCGACCGTCGCTCTGCTGGCCCTGTCGCTCGTGCCGCTCGGCTCGACCGAGGCTCGCGCGCCGGAGCCAATCCAGACGCGCCAGGCCGTCGGGGCGAACCAGGTGAGCGTCGGGATATACGTCGTCGGGTTCGGAAACTTCGACGCCAACAAGGGCACTTACACCATTGACTTCTACATGTGGATGTCCTGGGACGCGACCGACGCCAACTTCACGGCGCTCTCGTACGAGTTCATGAACGGGCGCGCTGGCTCGACCGTGAAGCTCTCGGACGAGACGGACGGGGGCGTGCGCGAGGTCTGGTACAGGATACAGGCCGCGCTCTACCACGAGCCGGATTTCTCCACATACCCGTTCAGCGAGCAGTCCATCACAATCGTCATCGAGGACTCCAAGCTGACGACCGACGAGCTCGTCTACGTCGCGGATGTCGATGGCAGCGGAATAGACGACTCCCTCTCCATCGCCGGCTGGGAGATGGGTGACTGGAGCATAACCGCCACCGACAACGCTTACGACAACTGGGGAGAGACGTACTCGCAGCTCGTCTTCCAGGTGGACCTCAACCGCGCCGTCACGACCACGGCCATCAAGACCCTGCTGCCGCCGATAATCTTCTGCATCGTCTCCGGGTTATCGTTCGCGTTCAAGCCGGACAAGATTGCCAACCGCATCGGCTTCGGCACGTCGATGCTCATCTCGGCCGTCATGTTCCACATCAGCCAGACCGCCTCGCTGCCGCCGATGCCGTCGCTGATGACCATCGACAAGATAATGATAGCCACGTACGGATTCCTCGCCGCATCCCTATTCGTCACAACCGTCATGTACATCGACGAGGAGTTCTGGAAGGACCGGGACTACACCAAGCAGGTGAACTACTACGGGGCGATAATCGCCATCGCGCTGCCGTTCATCATCTATGGCATCCTCAACCTATAAGCTTTAAATACGGGCGCCCCCTCACCGGAAATACGGTCGCGGGACCAGTCCCGCACTCCACCCGACGAGGTCGGGATGGCCGGAAATGTGCCCTCCGTGGGTGAATCCGGAAACGCACAGCGAACCGCTGGCTGAGAAGGCCAGCGCCGTTCGCAGCAGAGGTGAACTGACATGGCAGAGGACAAGGCCAAGAAGGCCAAACCGAAGAAGAAGGAAGCGCCGGCAGAGGAAGAAATCGTCGCAGAGCCCCCGAGGGAGCTGCACAAGGGCGTTCCGGCGAAGAGCGTGTATTCTCATATAAAGGACGCCTGGAAGGTTCCGGCGAAGTCGTTCGTGAAGAACCTGAACTGGCACCGCATGATTGCATGGCGCCGCGAGCCCGCCTTCGTGCGCATCGAGCACCCGACCCGCCTGGACAGGGCCCGCTCGCTCGGCTACAAGGCCAAGCAGGGCTACGTCGTCGTGAGGGGGCGCGTGCGCCGCGGACCGCTCAGGAA
>DAIRED010000281.1:0-2881 GCA_036795795.1 Thermoplasmatota archaeon
CGGTTTCCCTATCGCCGCGACGAGTATCTCGGCGGTGAGCGTGTGGTCGGCTAGGTCCCGCGTCCGCGAGTGGCACAGCGTCACGGTCGCGTCGCCGCCCCTGCCTTTGCGAGACAGGAGGTTCGCCAGCGGGCGCCCGACGATGTTGCTGCGGCCGACGATGACGACTCGCTTGCCTGCCGGGTCTATGCCGTAGTGCAACAGGAGTTCCACGATGCCAGCTGGGGTGCAGGGAAGCATGGCCTCGCCGCCAGACATCATCCTTCCGATGTTGACCGGATGGAAGCCGTCGACGTCCTTCCTCGGGTCGATGGCCTCGACGACGAGCGATTCGTCCAGGCCGTCCGGCAGGGGGCTCTGTACGAGGATTCCGTGAACGTCGGGGCGCGCGTTCAGCGCCCGCACCAGCGCGAGCACATCGTCGATTTTCGCGGTGGCCGAAAGCCTGTGCGTCTCCGACTTTATTCCGACCCTGGCGCAGGCACGCTCTTTCCCCGAAACGTACGACTGAGATGCGGGGTCGTCGCCGACCAGCACGACCGAGAGCGCAGGATGGACGCCCCCGGCCTTCAGCTGGGCGACCTTTGCGGCGGCTTCCGCCAGAATCTTCTCCGAGACCGGCTTCCCCTCGAGCAGCTTGGCGCTCATCCGCCCGTCATCGACGCCTGAATAAATAATGGTTGCGAGGCTAGCGCTTGAGGGCGCTGACCTTGACGCTGACGATTGATTTGGCAGCAGCCTCGAGATCCTTCCGGGTCAGCCTCAACTCCGAGCCGCACCCCTTCGCTGTTGCGTCGTCCTCGAGATTCTCCAGTGGGAACGAGCTCTCAGAAACGACCTCGACGTCAACGAAGCCAGCCCCTTTGATTTTGGCGAGGTAGTCCTTCTTCAAGATAGCCCCCGAAATGCAACCCACATACGCCCCGGGTGAATTCAGCACCTTCCCAGGCAATGGCTTCGCCAGCACGATGTCCGAAACCATCAGCCGCCCGCCCTTCCGGAGGACGCGCGCGGCCTCGCCGAAGACCCTCGATTTATCGGGCGCCAGATTGATGACGCAGTTGGATATTATCACGTCCACGGAGCCGTCCGCGGCCGGGAGGTTCTCTATCTCCCCCAGGCGGAACTCCACGTTGCGGTAACCGCCCTTCTTCGCATTTTCACGGGCCTTGTCAAGCATCTCGGGGGTCATGTCGACGCCTATGACTCGCCCCTTAGAGCCCACCTTCGCGGCGGCCAGGAAGCAGTCGAATCCAGCGCCAGAGCCCAAATCGAGCACCGTCTCGCCCTTGCGCAGCGACGCGAGCGCCACCGGGTTTCCACAACCGAGGCCGAGGTTGGAACCATCTGGGACGGCCTTCATCTCCTTCTCCGAGTAGCCGACTCGCGAGCTCATGCCCTCCGCGGAGCCGCCGCAGCACGACGAGCCGCAGCCGCATCCAGACGACTTTTTCGTCGCCACCGCGGCGTAACCTTTCCTGACCAGCTTCTTGACGTTTTGTGCGTCCTCGTTCATTTTCATTGTCTCTCACCGTCCCTCAGCACCACGCGCAGCGGGGCGTCCACCATTTTGGAGAGCTCGTTCACTTTCAAGAGCGACAGGCAGCAAGGCTTCCCACCGGACTCGTGGATGATGACCGCCAGCTTGTCCCCTGCCGATATGCCCAGCTTCTCCCTCACGTCCTTGGGCAGAACAGTCTGCCCCCTTCCATCCACGGAGACGACGGCGGCAATCTGGTAGCAGCACTTCTCTCCGCAATTGTCCCCCGCCCGCGGTTTCTTTGCCATGGTGCACCTCGATGCTCCACAGGGATTATGATTATTTATAATTTTCTGATATATCAGATTTATCTGATTGACGGCATTTGCAGGCGTCGAAATCTGTTTATGCCACCACGCTGATTACTCGCGCGAAATGGAGAAGGAAATCGGGTTGAAGGTCGGCCTGGAGATTCACCAGCAGCTCGAAACGTCGAAGCTGTTCTGCAGGTGCCCCTCGGAGCTGGACGAGACCGTCGTCGGGGAGTTCGAGCGCGGGCTTCGCGCGGCCCGTGGCGAGCTGGGTGAGATAGACGGCGCCGCGATTCTCGAGCGGGACAAGTCGCTGCGGTTCAGATACCAGATGACGCGGAACTCGTGCGCGGTCGACGCCGACGAGCAGCCTCCGGTTGAGGCGAACCCAGAGGCGGTCGACGCCGCGCTCACTATGGCCTTGCTGCTTGGCGCCCATCCAGTGGACGAGATACATTTCATGCGCAAGCTCGTGGTCGACGGCTCGAACACGACCGGATTCCAGAGGACGGCGCTCGTCGCGACCGGCGGGAAGCTCCGCGCGGGAGGGCGCGACATATCAATCCAGACAGTTTGCCTCGAGGAGGATGCCGCTCGCAGGATTGGCGAGAGCGACGGCATCGTGACGTACCGCCTCGACAGGCTCGGAATCCCGCTTATCGAGGTCGCCACAGGGCCGGAAATCGACTCGCCGGAGCTTGCGCGGGAGGCCGCGCTGGCAATCGGCAGGCTGATGCGCGACACGGGGAAGGCCAGGCGCGGAATCGGTTCGGTCCGGGAGGACCTGAACGTCTCCGTGACGGGCGGCGCCAGGGTGGAAATCAAGGGCGTCCAGGAGCTCAACTCTATCGCGCTCCACGTCTCGCGGGAGGTTGCCCGTCAGAAGCGGCTGGCCGCAATCTCCGAGGAGCTCCGGAAACGCGGGGCGCGTGTCCGTGCGGGCACCCCTATCGAGGTCACGAGCATTCTGAAGGCAACCGAATCGAAGGTCATCAAAGGCGTTTTCGCCAAGGGCGGCAAGGTATACGGAGTCGTGCTCGAAAAGTTCGCTGGCCTGCTGCGAGGCGACAGCGAGGACGCAGACAGGCTC
>DAIRED010000282.1:0-2875 GCA_036795795.1 Thermoplasmatota archaeon
AAGTGATTTTCGCGTTTTCGTCAAGTGTCCAGAGCCCCTCGCGCATAGTCTCGACGAGGACGCGGTACTTCTCCTCGCTGCTGACGAGTGCGTCCCTCGCCTTTCTGCGCTCCGTGATGTCACGGCCGACTCCGAGCATGCTCGTCGGGTTTCCGTCCTTGTCCCTCAGCAGGGACATCGTCACATCGGCCCAGAACCTCGAGCCGTCCTTGCGGTAGAATTCCAGCTCGAACGTGTGCGAAATCTGCAAATCCTTCTGCGCCAGGCACTCCGGCGTCATCTCGCTCTCGAGGACGTTCATGACCATCTCGAACGATTCCTGGGTCATCTGCCTCGCCAGCGGGATGCCGCTCAGCTCCTCCACCGTATAGCCCCTGGCTCTTACGGCGGACGGGCTTATGTACGTGATTTTCAGGTCGAGATCCATGAGCCAGACTGTAGCGTTCATGTTCTCGGCGATGAGGCGGTAGCGGGCTTCGCTTCTCTTGAGACCTTCCTCGGCTTGTTTTTTCTCCGTCACGTCGTCGTAGACTGCGACGATTTCCCCAGTGGGAAGGCGGTAAACGTAGTTCTCCCGCCATCCTGCGATGCGGTCGTCTTTGTATCGGGACAGCGGTTGGTTCTCCGACGTTCCTGTCCGCCAGACCCTCTTGAGCACGTCGAGGAGCCCCATTTCGCGGACGCCTGGGAACACTTCTGTCACGCGCCTGCCGATGACATCGCCCCTGTTTACATTCTCCATGATTTCGCCTGCGCGGTTCAGGTCTAGGAATTCGAAATCCTCTCCATCGTCCACGGCCTCGTATACCGCCACTCCGTTCGAGATTCCCTCTGCCAATTCCCTGTACCGAACCTCGCTCTCGCGCAGGTCATCCTCTATTCTCCTTCTTTCCATCTCATCAATCGAGTAAAGGTTGGCGTATTCATTATTAATGGGGATTATGTTCGTTGAATATATTTTACTAGCCAACGTTATTATATGAAATCTCGCGGAGCCAGTGTCGCACGCCTCCTTGACTTGTTCCGATAGGTCCCGTGGGGCTTTTCCCCCTTGGGCTGTGTTCCAGCATTTCAGCAGCTCTGCGCTCCCCTTGTTTGCGAAGAGGATGATGCCATCTTTGGAGATCCTGAGCGTCGGGTTCGGGTTCTCCTCCGGAAACTTGGCTAAATCCAGTGCTGACCGGTCCTCATTTTTTTCGGTGATGACACCCGCCTCCTTTCCCCATCTACTGTTTGGTATGTGTCGAGACTTTGGTATATAATTGTATCGGTTAAATTATCATTTTCTGCCAGCCCCCTGCCATTGATTCTCACTCCTGATGCCTGGATGGGCGGGTAGATACCCCGAGAAAGCGTATTCTGTCCGATGACCGCCAAGAAGCTCCGTCCCGCATTGCTCGTCGCGCTCATGGCGACGGCGCTCGCAATCGGCGCCATCCAGGCGCAGGCCGGGAACAGCGAGCCGGTCATCATAATCGGGGGGATATGCGTCGGCCCCGCGCCGTCGAACTGCAGCGCCCCGGAGGCGCAGCCAGACATGGCGCCGGACATCCCCCCCGTGCCCGTACTGGTCGCAGCAAACGAGACGGCCGACCTGGCCGCGGAGTCCAGGGCGCAGGCCGAGCAGGGCGCATGCGCGATAGTCCTCGCGGCCCTGGCGCTCCTCGGATTCGTGCCCGCGTCGGGCGCTGCATTCTGCTGGACGATGAAGCGGACCTGCGCCTGAACGGCAATGTTTTTCATTTGAAAAGTCGCTTTGCGAAAAGAAAAAATTGGTGGCCGTTTTTTTGCGGCCACCGAGCGTTGGGGGGAGGAATTCGTCAGCGTGAGATGAGCTCGTCCTGCGGCGGCGCGGCGGTCGCGGCCATGGGGTCCCAGACCCCGCCGAAGTCCTGGCTGGGGCCGTTCTTCATGTCGAACCGGACCTTTATCTGGCCGTTCTCCATGGAGATGTATGCGTTCTTCAGCTCCGAGATGTAGACGCTGATCCGCTTGCCCTTCTGGGTGAGCACGCGCTCAACGCAGGTGAGCAGCTGCGCCTTCTCGAGCGCCCGTATCCTGCGGTAGCACGCCGCTATCGGTATGCCCAGCCTCTGGCTCAGCTCGATGGCGTTCTTCGGCCTGCGGTACGTGGCGATGAGTATCTTCGCCGCGTATTCGTCCGTTATCAGCTGCGATGCGGATATTATGTCCATGCCTGTTCCTCGCTTACTGCCTGGATATGGTCTGGGGAGCTTATATCTCCGGCGAGCCGGCTATCACTGCTGATTATCATTTTCGGCACGACCGCCCTGCGCCATCGCCTCGTAGCGCTCCCTGAAGTCCTTCGCCACGTCGAGGATGACCTTGAACCGGATCTTCGCCGTCCCGTTCTCGTAGAACACGTAGGCCTGCTCCATGTTCGCGCGGTAGAATTTCAGTATCTTCCCGTCGCGGCCCATGATTGCCTTCGCCTCGGCCAGGAGGCCTGCGTCCTCGAGCGCCCTAACCTTCCGGTAACAGGTCGCGATTGGGATTCCGTACGCCTCGCTGAGCTCGCGCACGGACATCTCCCTCTCGTATGTTCCGAGCAGTATCTTCTCCACATCCACGTCGCTGACGAACTTTGTTGCGTCGATCATACAATCACCTTGCTTTCGAGAACGCGAAGGCGAGCTAATAAGGCAGCGTCCAGAGAATCACGGGTGATTTTTTAAAAAATGGCTAGGAAAGGTTTTAGCGCGATGGATTCAAGCCGAGGCGGTCGTCGCGTTCTTGACTCGGCTCCTCGCTGTTCGGTTGATTCCGGCCTCGCGGGCGTACATCGACAGGCCGACCGCCCCCAGCACGGACATGGCCATCATTCCGCCGCCGAGGATGTATCCTGCCTCGACTG
>DAIRED010000283.1:0-2851 GCA_036795795.1 Thermoplasmatota archaeon
CGAGCCGACCCGGAACGAGGTCCGGGCCCGGGCAGCCGGCTTCAAGTACGTCGATCTGCTTCCCGAGGGAGCGAAGAAGGAAGCCGACAAGCTGTACGTTGGCTTGGTTCCAGGCGGAGCTGGCTACGGCATCTTCTCGATTGACGAAGTCGCCAACGTGGGCGACAGGTTCTTCGGCGGGAAGGTCGTGCCAGTGAACTTCATGGACAGCGGCGGCGGGCCGACGCAGTCTGGCGTGGCCGAGATGTTCCACTTGCTCATGGACTACGAAATCGTCGACCTTATTATAACGTCCAGATTCGGCGGGATTTCGAGCTGCGACATCTTCATTCGTGGCTTGGTGCAAGCCCTGAAGGAGCGCCATAAGGCCGGCAAGAGGGTCGTCCCGGTCTACGGTAGGATGGTCGGCACGGACCTGCCCAGCGCCCACGCCTTCCTCGATAAGGAACGGAAGGAGAACCCCGAGATTCTCAAGGACATGCACATCATCATCGGAAACCAGAAGGTCATGGTGGACGTCTTCAAGGACGGCGTCGACGAGGCGTTCAAGTCCAGGGGGTGGAAGGTTTGAAGAGGATACCTGTGAGCGAGGGGATGATATATCACATCGTCCGGCAGAGGCGGCCTGACCTGGCCAAGATAATCGACAAGACTGGCGTAATAGAGACGGCAGTCATCGGTCTGGGCGGCCAGGGAACGAAGCACGCGGGCCTCATGCAGGGCTTCGGCACCACTATCTCGGCGGGCATATCGCCAGGAAAGGGCGGAACGCGGGTCCACGAGACAATCCCCGTCTACGACACCGTGAAAGAATGCCTCAAAGAACATCCGAACATCGTCGCGGTCAGCATCTGGCGTCACTACTCGACCGCTAAAGACGCGACCATAGAGGCCATAGAGGCCGGTATTCCGATGGTCGTGTTGATAACGGAGGGGATTCCGCTGCGCGATGTCCGGGACGTTATCGTTGCCGCAAGGAAGCACAACACCCTGTTACTGGGCGGAAACACACCGGGCGTCATCTTCCCGCCCGAGGGTATAAAGGTGGGGATGTTGCCGGACGTTTTCTACCCCGAGGAGCTACCTAATGAACAGTTCGGGCCGAAAGGCGTGACCATAATATCCCGGAGCGGGGCAATCCTCTACCACCTATCGGACGCTCTGGCCAGCGTCGGCATCGCGCAGAACGCCGTGCTGGGCGTAGGCGGCGACGGTGCGATAGGGAGCACTTTCCGAACGCTCGTCCCCCTTGCGATGAGCCACAAGAACACGGACCTCGTGGTCGTCGCCGGGGAGATTGGCGGGTGCCAGGAGGAGCTTCTAGCGAAAGACATTAAGGACCACCCGGAGAAGTACCCCAAACCCCTCGTCGCGGTGATATCGGGGGCGCATGCTCCAGAGGGGAAGACCATGGGCCATGCCGGCGCGATAGTGTCGCCCGGCCAGGATACCGGGACGTTCAAGTCCAAACGCGACGCGCTGACTGCAGCAGGCGTCGTTGTGGTCAACAGTCAGATGGACCTCATCGAAGCAGTTAAAGCCAAGCTGGGTGGAAAGCTGTATTTCAAGCCCGAGAATTACTACGCGAAGATGAGAAGGACTTGGGATGCTCCGCCGCAGAAGCCATCCTGGGGGACCACTATTACGAAGGTCGAGCCGGACAACCTAATTATATCGGGATACGCGCTGAGACGGCTTGTGGAGGAAAAGGGTTTCCTGGAGACCGTGCACGTGCTGGTCAAGGGCGAGCTGCCGAACACGGAGACGTTTAGCGAGATGAATCGAATCGCCGTCGGCGCGGCGAGGTCGCCCGCCCCCAAGGTCGTGATTGCGGAGGGCGAGGACGTATCAAAGACGCTCGCGAAGATGCTGTTGGCGGACGCTGAGCTCGCAGCGTATCCGCAGGTCGGATATGACGGACCTGTGAAAAAAACCGCATTCGCGATGGGGCGGGTGGCCAGATACCTGGCGCACATCTTCGGCGCTGAGAAATCTCTCTCCAAGGTGAAGGAGGACGCTCAGTTCTCGGCTGTGATATATGCCGCGCTGACAGGCGAGAAATGGGATGCCCCAAAGGCCAGGTTGCTGGAGGCCATTGTCGTCGCGTGCGTCGACCACGGCGTGACGCCGCCGTCCGCCCAGGCGACGTTGATAGCTGCAACGACCCGCTCCCCCTACGAGGTCGCGGTCGCCCACGGAATCGGGGTCATCACGGACGTTCACGGCGGCGCTGGCGCGAAGGCGGCGCATTTCTTCAAACGATGCATCGAGATGTCGAAGACCGAAGGCGTGCCGATAGAGAGCGCGCTGGAAGCGACGATACAAAGTTACATCGACGGCGGAAAGCGTGTGGAGGGCCTGGGTCACCGAGTGCACAAGAATGACCCAAGGCGGGACGTGCTCTGGAAGCTTGCCGAGGAGGCAAAGGTATCGGGAGAAAATGTCGCGGCGTCGAAGAAGGTCACGGACGCTTTCCAGAAGGTGCGGGGAATTTACCTGCCCATCAACGTGGACGGGGTGATCGGGGCGATAGTCGCCGACATGGGGCTGGACATCTCCGAGGCGAAAGCGCTCTTCATCTACGGCAGGGCGGCCGGGTTGTCTGCGCACTACTTCGAGGAAATCGCATCCCAGCCATCGATGCGGCAGATTGTCTTCGCCGATGCGATATACAAGGGAAAGCCGGAGCGAGCCCTTTGATATATCGCGTGTGCGGCCGGGCAGAGATGGCTCGAGGGCGTGAAAGGCAATGACGAAGAACGCGGTCGGTCGGGAGATACCGAGAGAGGTTGACGGCAGGAGGCTGAAACCCTTCGGCGGCGCTTACGTCGAGTTCGGGCGCGGCCATTTC
>DAIRED010000284.1:0-2822 GCA_036795795.1 Thermoplasmatota archaeon
GGCCTCTCGGGGAACGTCCCCGCCGAGACGGAGAGCGTATGTCCGCTCTGGGTGTCGATGTCAGCCAGCGCGGCCGTTATCGTCAAGAAGACCTCCCCCGTGTTCAGGTTGGTTACCGTGTTCGCGTCCTGCGTCTCCGGCAGGCTCTCCACGACCGGCGCCAGAACGCCCTCGCCGTCGGCCAGCAGCGGCTCGCTCGCCGCCGGCGCGGTCAAAGCCGCCGCGGACGCCAGGGTCGATCCTGCCAGCACTACGGATAGCAGTATGCAAATCAGCTTTGAGTTCATTGTACCATCTCCTCTTCCACCGAGAGTATGAATGTAACGAGGCATTTAAATTTATCCTTCTGTCATAAAATAAAACTTTCCATCACTCCATATACGCATGGCCACCCTCCCGCCACCCTTTTATCCCCCCTCCCCATTCTCCCCCTGGGTGCATCCATGATCGACGACCCTCAGCCGCAGTCTCTGCCGCCCGTGCCGCCGCCGTATGCGGAGCCGCCGAAGAAGAGCAAGGTGAAGGTAATCGCCATCGCAGTCATTGCGGTGGTTGTGGTGGTGGCGCTCGTCGCGGCGGTCCTCCTCATGTCCGCGCCGGGCCTGCCCGGGAAGTGGGAGCGCACGTCCGTGAAGACGTCCGTCACGATTCTCGGGACGACCATCGTCGACTGGGACAACTCCACTGGCTGGTGGGTCGAGCTCGACGCCGACGGCACCGGGGTCACCTCCGACGGGGACGAGTTCGAGTGGGAGGCCGACGACGGGCGCATAACCATCACGAGCGACGACGACGCCTTCGGCACAATGGGCGTGCCGTTCGACTACACGCTCGACGGCGACGAGATGACCATCAGGGGCATGTTCGCCGCCGGAATCTACGTCGTCATGACGTTCGAGAGGGCGTAGGCGCCCGCTCACGCGAGCTTCCCCAGCGCCTCGCGCGCCATCGACTCGCACTTCTTGGAGCCGATGGAGGCGAAGCCCGCGACAGCCCGCTCGTAGCCCTCGCGCGCCTTGGCCGCGTCACCGCGGTCGCGCCAGTAGTTCCCGAGCTCGTAGAACGTCTTGGAAATCTCCTCCTTCTCCCCCGTCTCCTCGAAGATTGCCAGCGCCTTGTCCAGCTCCGTTCTCGCCTCGTCCCACTTCGCCTTCTTCCAGAGCCCGCGCGCCACGTTCCGGCGCGCCCAGCCCTCCTCGCCGCGGACGCCTATCTCGACCGCCAGCGCGAGCGCCGAAGCGGCGTTCTCCTCCCCGCGCTGGAAGTCCCCGACCTCGAAGTACGCCTCGGAGAGGCTGCAGAGGGAGAAGACCATACCCTGCTTCGAGCCGAGCGCGCGGTTCGCCGCCAGGCCTTTCTCGAAGCTCTCTATCGCCCGCTTCATGTCCCCCTTCGAGTTGTACGCGACGCCGATGTTGTGGAAGCCCGTCGCCTGGCCGTGCCTGTCCCCGATGCGCACGCGTATCGCGACGCTGCGCTCGTAGTACTCGAGGCTCTTGTCGGTCTCGCCGCGGTCGTCGAAGACGATGCCGATGTTGTTCAGCGCGGTGGCGATGCCCATCTTGTCCCCCACCTTCTCGTAGAGGGCGAGCGCCTCCATTTTGCGCTCGTACGCCTCGTCGAGCGAGCCCTTCAGGTGCAGCACGGTACCGAGGTTCAGCGTCGAGGCCCCCAGCCCGGGCAGGTCGCCCATCCTCGTCCTCATCGCTATCGCCTCGGCGAAGTGCCGCGCGGCCGAGTCCAGGTCCCCTCGGTGCCATTCGGACACTCCGACGTTGTGGTGCGCCAAGGCCGTCTCCTTGTCGAGCCCGAGCCTTTTCGCGAGCGCCATGCCCTCGTCGTAGAACGCCTGGCCCCTCTGGTACTCCCCCACAGAGCTGAGGTTCCAGCCCTGGACCAGAAGCAGCCTAGCCCGCTCCGCGCAGTCCTCGCCCTCGACCAGCGCCATCCCCGCTTCGAACTCCGCGGTGGACTTCTCGCCCTCCCCCGTCTTGGCGAGGACGTTCGCGGCCTTCCTGTGGATGTCCGCCCTCCGCCGGGCAGCGCCGGTCTTGGGTATCGCCGATACATAGCGCTCCAGCGCCGCCGGGAAGTCGCTGACGAGCGAGTGGATGTCCCCCATCCTCTCGATGAGCTCGCCCTCGCGGTCCCCCGCGGAAATCTTCGCTGCGAAACCGAGCGCGTCCCCGTAGTAGCGCAGAGCCTGCTCGGCGGCGTAGACGCCCTCGGCCTTCTCCCCCGCCGTCGCGCAGTACGCGAACGCCTTCGCGTGCTCGGCTGTCAATGAAAAGTGCCTCGCCAGCTCGTAGGCGTGCGCGTCGCGGTCTCCTGCCTCGTAGTGCTCGCCGAGGCTGCGGTGGTACGCGGACTTCCAGCGTCTGTCTATCTTCCCGTAGACCACGTCACGGAAGAGGGCGTGCGCGAACTCGGCGGAGTCGGCGCTGGCGCTCACGATGCCCGCCGCGCGCAGCTTGCCCAGCGCGACCGCCGGGTCGGCCATCGACGCCAGCGACATCGCCGCCCGCACCTCGAACTCCCTGCCGATGCAGGAGGCGTACTCGGCGAAGGCCATCGCGTCCGCGTCGAGCGAGTTCAACCGCCTCTCCACGGCCCCTTCGACCGTGTCGGGCACGGCGTAGTCCTCGCGGGCTAGGGTGTGGACCCCGCCCTTCGCGACGATGCAGCCCTCGTCCCCCATCTGTCTCAGCGTCTCCAGGACGAACAACGGGTTGCCGGAGCACTTGCCTGCGAGGCGCGAGAGGAAATCGCCGGAGAAGTCGTTCTCGGGGTAGAGCCCGCGCGCGAGCTCCGCGACCTCCGCC
>DAIRED010000285.1:0-2810 GCA_036795795.1 Thermoplasmatota archaeon
ATCTTCGAGGCACTGGTCGAGCGTCTTGCCCAGTATCCGCTCGGTGACCTCGCGCCCGAAGACCGCCGTGAGGGTGCCCGTGCCATCATCGACTATCGCCTTGATTCTCAAATCTGGCACTGAATCGACCTCGCCGTGTATGCGGCACGCGCCGTTCTGCACGACCCTGTTGCACGTCGCGCACCTGAAGATGATGCCAGTCCCGCCGCGCACGTCCATGACCATCCCGCGCAGCGCGACGTCGAAGCCGCCGCCGGTGCGCTCCAGGTCCGCGACGGTCCTGGTCGCGGACGCCCGGAACTCCCCGATGTTCGGCAGCTTGGCGTCGCTCTTCGCCACCTGCGAGCGCTCGTCGAAGTTGAGCTGGGGGATGCCGCGCCACGATTTCGTGTATGCGCCGGATATCTTGACCGCGTCTCCGGCTTTGAGCCCGAAGTCGTGCCATGCTGTGAACTGCACCTTGCCGGTCTCGTCCGCCAGCACGCCCGAGATGAGCGTCTTCTTTGCGCCCTTGACGTCGACCTCGCGCTTGTCCAGCGATAGTATCCTCGCCGTGACCGAGACGCCGCTCGTCCCGTCCTGGAGCTCACCGATTTTCGACTCGGTGGATTCCCTCCTGCCTCCGCCCCTGGGCAAGGCGCTGTCTATCTCCTTTGTGACTTTGGCCCTGTTCCCGAGGTTGACCTGGGGCTCCCCCTTCCACTCGGTCGTGTACGCGCTCTCGATGCGTATCACGTCGCCCTTGGCCAGCTTGAACGCCGACGCGTCCCACGCCGTGAACGGGCGCGTCATCGTGTCGTCGGCCAGGATTCCAGAGTAAATCCGCTTCTTCTCCCCTTTGGCCGTTATCTCCTTCTCGTTCAGGTGTATTATCCTGACGAGCAGGTTGACGTTCGGCTCGTTCGGCTGGAGGTCGCCGAGCTTGCGCGCCACCGCCTCTCCCGACGAGAACTGCAGCGTCCCGCCGAGCTCGCGCGCGACCATCCGCTTGGCCTGCGGGAGCGGCAGCTTGTATGTATCCAGATACTCCGCCAAAAGCTCCCCGATCTTCTTCCTGTCCGCATTTTCCCCGAGCGCCCGTGCGATTTCGTCCACGTGTGGCGCGTTCTCGTCCGCCTTCATCCGTACACTTCCAGAGGCACGCCGTAGCCTATAGCCTCGGGGGAGGATTGGCGCCGGGGTATTAATAGACTAAAGGGGGGAGGGCGAAAGTGAACCTGTGTCATGGATTCCTGCTTCGCGAAATCACCATGAGTCTGTAATGAAGCGTGTGTTTCATGACAGCCCAGCATCGGTCAACTTAGGGCAATCAACGTTCAGATATTGTCAACATATTTCCGGATGCCCGAACGACAATCGTTTTTGATTTGCACACCATACAAATGCCCCTGCCAAAAAATGAAGTCTTTGTCTCCACTTCCCCTTTGCACTTTGGGCAGTAATCGAACATTGTATTCTTCATGCCCGATTCCACATATTCTTTCCTGCATTTTTTTAAAAAGGTATCAGGTACGTCTCTCGGAGTAAGGCCGTCCGTATATTGATTAATGGAATCCTCCCCCATCTTCGTCACATGGTCTGTGATTTCTCTGGTTACCTTTTGATATTCTTGTCCCAATTCTCTTGAAACCCTATGATGTTTAATGGCGAGGCGAATGAGAGGCTTCGCATAATCCGGAACATCAGCGATTGTATTGTATTGTCGCCCTTCAACGAGAAAAAATGGTTGATCTTCTTTAAATCCTACTTTGATACCCATTGATACGAGCTTGGCGTCGCGTAGTAGCAGTTTGATTTCGTCCTCAATTGAATACAATTCCTTTAAACCATCTGGCAACTCATCGATTGAGTTGTAAATAAATTCTTTACCGTCCTTTGTAACAGTAAATTTTTCATCAGTGTGCGATGAAACCGTCACAACAATAGGATTTCGCACATGATGGTTGCATTCGATGCAGCGACCTAGCTTTTTATCCGGGCTAAGAGAAAGCACTCCGCCGCACTCTGGACATTTCTGAATGTTCTCACCGCGACCTAATGTCGATAATACTGCGCTCATAAATATTTATTCTCCCCGACGCATCAAACTCACTCCAATATATATATCCCTTAGGCGCGGCAGAAGGGTTAATAACCATCCAAAGCCAATTGTAAGCCAGGGTGAAGGAGATGAAACCACACGTGTTGGAGCAGTCCTGTGCCTTGGTCGTTTCGCTGTTAATGTGCGCTTCGGCCCTCGTGGCGACGATTTCCTCGGATGCGGTCGCGGAAGAAGGTGTCCGCAACGCCTCCGAATGGAATATTATCGACCACACATGCGCGGACATCACCGCAATTCCCGAGTCTGCCATCGAAGCGGCGAAGGCGGAGCTTCACATCGGCTACGGACACACGTCGCACGGCAGCCAGCTGACGACGGGGATGGACGCTCTGGTGGGATTCATGGAAGGCCTCGGCTCGCCGGACGGGCTATACGATTACAATGACGGAGGGGCGGGGGGCGCCCTCGACCTGCGGGACGGATGCTTCGACGGCGCGAGCGACCTCGGCAACCCGGACTTCACCGCCTGGGCGGCCGCGACGCAGGCGTACCTCGACGCGCACGCCGACCTCAACGTCGTCATCTGGTCCTGGTGCGGCCAGGTCAGCTCCGCGACCGAGGCGAACATAGACACGTACCTGGCTTTGATGGACGGGCTTGAGGACGACAACCCAGGCGTGCGGTTCGTCTACATGACCGGCCACCTGGACGGCAGCGGGCTCACGGGCAACCTACACATCCGAAACGAGCAGATACGCGAATACTGCCG
>DAIRED010000286.1:0-2789 GCA_036795795.1 Thermoplasmatota archaeon
GCAGGCCGCCCGGACAGGACGGGCTTCGCGGGCCACGCCCCCGAGTGCACAATCTACATGAGGGACGGGCTGACGACCACTGAGTGGTCGGCCGGATACACGGCCGGCGCCAGGATATTCACCAACAGCTGGGGCACGTCCGGCAACGGATACGATGCATCCGCTGACAACTTCATGAACACGAACGCTGGGTCGATAGTGCTGTTCTCCGCAGGCAACGAGGGCCCCGGCGCGAACACGCACCAGCCCTACGCCAACGGAAAGCTAGGAATCGGCGTCGGCGCCGTGGAGAATATGCGCCCGGTCGACTTCGATTCGTCCGACGACTACAACCAGCAGATCGGCTTCAGCAGCAGGGGTCCGACAAACGACGGCAGGATAAAGCCCGACGTCTGCGAGGTCGGCACCGCTGTGTACTCCACCTGCTCGGACGACTCCGCGGAACTGACCGCGGCAGGCGTCCCGCTTTACGACGGAATCAACGTCATCAACACCGATGGGGACGCTCTCGGAGACTACGTCTCCCTGCAGGGCACCTCGATGTCGTGTCCCGCCGTTGCGGGCGACCTCGCCCTGATAAGGGACTATCTGGTCGACGTCAGGGGCATCGCAGCTCCGCACGGCAACCTCATGAAGACGCTGCTCATCCACGGATGCACCGACATGGGTCTCGGATACCCGTCGATGGACCAGGGATGGGGGCTCGTCAACGTGAGGAACTCGATATGCCCGGCTTTCCCGAAGGTCATCCAGTGGGTGGACACCCAGACGCTGGGCTCCGGAACATGGAGCGCCAGGACCAACGGCGGAATGCAGACGTGGATAATCGACAACACCGTCGAATTCAAAGTCACGCTCGTCCACTGGGAGACGGCGTTCGCCAGCGGCGAGCTGACGTGCGACCTCGACCTGGTGGTCACGTCGCCGAGCGGCATCAGGTACGAGGGCAACGCCTTCCGCGAGGCCTACTCCTACCAGTGCAACGGCTCAGCCGACTGGACCGCTGGGAAGTACCGATTCCCGACATGGGCGCTCGGCGCGACCTACGACTACGACGAGGACAACGACGGCGGCGACGACGAGAACCTGGTCGAAATGTTCCGCATCAAGTACCCGGAGAAGGGTCAGTGGAACGTCCAGGTCGTCTACAAGTCCGGCACGAACGTGCCGTTCCATCTGGCGATGACCGGCGGATTCAACGCGAGCGCCGACAAGAACGTTGCATCCAACGCCTACAGGGTCAACATGAACCTCGACATCCCGAACATGGTGATGGAGAGGGACGACTTCGGAACGGGCGTCTTCAAGTGCGCACCTTCCGGAAGCGTTATCGTGCCCTTCTGGGTCAACAACGGTGGAACAACCAACGACGGGTACACCATGAGCACCCCGCTGCTCCCGGCCGGATTCACGCTGGCATTCTACCCGACCTCGCCGATATCCGTGAACGCCAACGTCAGGTCGCACGGATACGCAAGGATAATGGTTGGAGCTGCGGTCGCCGCTGGAACATACACGCTGTCGATGAGGGCGACTTCGGTCAACGACGCCGCCGCACCGATTACGCAGTCTGAAATAAAGTTCCAGATTGACGTCGTGACGACGGAGACGCCCCCGACGATTAAGGTGGCGGCGACGACGGCTCACGAGGCCGCTCCGGCGTTAGTCTCATGGAATGCATCGGGAGTCTACTACATCGGTTGCGCATACACTCAGGACACACGTTATGGCGAGCGCGTCTACTTCAAGCTCTCCTCCGACGGAGGGGCAACTTGGGGAACGCCAGTTGTCGTCAACACCGCCTCCTGGAGCCCAGGATATGTCACCATAACTCGCGGCCTCGGCACCTACCTCAACAGGCTCATGATTGCCTGGAACGCGTGGGACCCGACAGACGAGCTCACGACTGCGGCCGAGATACAGATTGCATACTCCACCGCATTACCCTACACAACGTGGACGCAAGTGAGCGCCTTCACCAACGGGCAGGGCCGGAGCACGGGCAACACCTACAGGACAGTCAACGTCGCATACCACCTGCCAACGAACGACTTCATGCTGGTCGTCGAGGTGTTCGGATACGATGGCACTGATCTCGGGACAGCCAATATGAACGACATCTCCTGCGCCTACAAGACCTCCCCCGACGGGGGCGCAACGTGGGCCGCAATCGGCTACGTCGACCTGAACGGAGCGAACCTCTACTACTTCTTCCCGAGCGTGGGAACGCTGCCGAACGGAAACCTGTTCGTCTACTTCTATGAAAGAGACGCGGCGGATGCCGCGCAGGACAGGGACGCCTCGTTCAGGGAGTTCGGAACCGCGGGAACGTGGGGCACGTACTACGTGAGCTGGGACACAACGGACAACCTGATGATGCCGCAGAGCCTTGCGACGACGCAGGGAGCGAACCGCAACAGGCGCATCGGATTCTACCTCAAGGGCGCGAACACCGACGGGGACAGGTCCATGTACTTGCACTGGTCGGATGATGGAACCACATGGCAGACAAACGGCGGAGCCGGATACGGCCCGTACGGCCCTGTCATGAGCGACCATGACTACGGAACGAGGTTCGTCTATGCCACGGCCTACGAGAGTGGTTACTCCTACTGTTTCGGACACAGGAAAGTCAACTACGATCCGTACGGACAGCCCAACCTTCTGGCAGTGTACGACATGGACTTCACGGCCGCGCCGGTGCCTTCGGTCGATTACCTGACGCTGGACAGTTTCATCCACGGCAAGCAGGACGCTGTCAACACGACGCACAACGGAGTCCGCAAGGT
>DAIRED010000287.1:0-2742 GCA_036795795.1 Thermoplasmatota archaeon
GGTGGATACTAGTCATCTTCGCAGTCGCCGTCGTGCTGGCCATCGTCGTTGTAGCGATGAAACGAAAATGATGGCGAAATTGAGACGGGCTTAACGATGGGATGGGCCACCACCCATCAATCCTTGCTCTCCCTGTGCTTCGCTATCAGCTTGATGTACAATTCGTACGCCTCCTTCCCCTCGCAGTGGTGCCGTATCGCCCGCCCGAGCGCCCTCTCGAAGCTCTCGCTCTTGAGGCGGATTTTCTCGGCTTCGGCCAGTATGGCCTCGTCACTTGCGCGCGAGCGCGATGAAGTTCCTGAAGATGTCATACCCGTGCTCCGTGTGCTCCACCTCGGGGTGGAACTGGACTCCGTAGAACGGCTTCGAGACGTGCTTGAAGGCCTGGACCTGACAGCTCGCGGAGTGCGCCAGAATTTTAAGTTCTTTCGGCAGCGGCGTGCGGACCTCGTCGTTGTGCGACTCCCACGCGTGGAACTTCTCCGGCAGGCTGGCGAAGATCTCGTCGTGGTCGTCGATGTCCAGCTCCATCTTGCCGTACTCCGGCACCGCCGCTGGCCCGGCGGTCGCGCCGAAGTGCATCGCGACGAACTGGCACCCGACGCAGATGCCGAGGACCGGGACGCTGGCCTTGTCGAGGTAGTCCGTCGTCGAGCCCAGCTTGGAGGCCTCCGTGCCTATCCTCGGAGCCCCTCCGGAGAGGACGATGGCGTCAGCGTCCAGGGACTCGAAAGGCGTGGTGTTGGTAACGATGCGCGCGTCGGCTCCGATGTCCCTGAGGACCCGCCACTCCCTGTGAGTCCATTGGCCGCCGTTGTCGACGACTACGACTTTCATGTGGGGGAGGATGCCACCGCCTAATAAAAGGTTGGCGCCACCGTTGAGAATCGGCCCAATAGCTTTATACTAGTTCAATATATGTTAATCTTCATGTGCGCTAGCGAGGATATCGGGCTCGACGCCGAGGACGATTGCAACTGCGTCAACTGCAGGCTCGCCAGGCTCGAAGCGGCCATCGATAGCCTGTCGAAAAACATCGCAGAGCTCGTCGAATACTCGCGCGGCTCCGTGCCTCCGAGGGCCAAAGGAAAGGCCTGAGCTGGCTCACTCCCATTCTATGGTCCCCGGCGGCTTGTTCGTAATATCGTAGACCACCCGGTTGACCTTGTCCTTCATCGTGTTCGTGATTCTGATGGATATCCTCTCGAGGACATCGTGGGGTATCTTCGAGTAAGCCGCAGTCATCCCGTCGAGCGACTGGACGGCGCGCACGACGACCGTCGTCCCGTAGGCTCTGACGTCGCCCTGCACGCCCACGGTTCTCACTGGCAACAGGACCGCGAAGTACTGCCACGGCAGCTCCATCTTTCCGGCTTTGGCCGCCGACTCGAACTCGTCCTCGACGATGTAACACGCCTCGCGGACAATCTCCGCCGACTCCCTCGACGGCTCGCCCAATATGCGCACAGCGAGCCCGGGCCCGGGGAACGGCTGTCGGTCGTAAATCGCGATGCCCAGCGCCTTGCCCACCTTGCGGACCTCGTCCTTGTACAAGTCCCGCAGGGGCTCGACGAGGGTGAGCTCCATGTCCTTCGGGAGGGCTCCGACGTTGTGGTGCGATTTGATGACGTCGCGGAGGCCGCCGCCGCTCTCTATCCAGTCCGGAGCGATGGTGCCCTGGACGAGACACTTCGCGCCAATTTTCCTCGCCTCGCGCTCGAAGATGCGGATGAACTTCTCGCCGATGATTTTGCGCTTTGCCTCGGGCTCCGTGACGCCCTTGAGGGCAGCATAAAATTCCTCGCTTGCATCGACGATGATGTGCTTGACGCCCATCCCAGTCAGAAGCTCGCCGACGCCCTTGGCCTCCCCCTTTCTCAGGAAGCCAGTGTCGACGTGGACGCCAATGAGGTTCTCCCCGGCGGCCTTGGCCACCAGCACCGAAGCGACGGTGCTGTCGACGCCGCCAGAGCAGGCTATCACTGCCGTTCCCTCTATCTCAGTCTTGAGCCCCTCGACCTTCTCCCTGATGAACTTCTCCGCGTCGAACATCTCACCCCTCCTGGGTCTTCGATTCCTCTTCCAGCTTCCTCGCCATCTCGGAGCGGTGGGATTTCAACTTCTCCGCGAGCGCGGTATCCCCGAGCGCCAGCATCTCGGCGGCCAGCAGCGCAGCGTTCCCGCCCATATCAAGCCCGACGCACGCGACCGGTATTCCCGGCGGCATCTGGACGATGGAGAGTATCGAGTCGAGGTTGACCTTGCCGCTCACGGGCACGCCGATGACTGGCTTCGTGGTGTGCGCCGCGACAGCGCCGGGCAGCGCCGCAGAGAGACCCGCTATCGCGATGAAGACGCCTGCGGTGCTATTCTCGGCGATTTCGACAACGCGCTTGGGGGTCCGGTGCGCCGATGCCACGTCCAGCTTGTACGCGATACCGAGATCCTTCAAGATGTCGATGGCCCTCTGGGCGACCGGCATGTCGTTCTTGCTCCCCATCACGATGTGGACCTGCGCTGCCATGGCCACGCCTAAGTCAATCGAAATGATAAAAGTTGCGAGAAGGGATTTGGCCCGCCCGGACGCCTCGTCCCGGTTAGGCCTTCATTATCGCTGCGAGGAACATCCCGATTGCCGCCGCGGCGCCAAGGGCGGCGCCCACGATGACGAGTATCGACTGGATGATGACGGTTTTGATCGATACCTCGAATATCGGCTCCTCCAGGATGAAGGTCGAGCAT
>DAIRED010000288.1:0-2736 GCA_036795795.1 Thermoplasmatota archaeon
CGCATTTCAGCACGTTCACAATCGCCGATTCGTCCCAGGTGGATTCCGACAGCGACGTCCTGACGGATGCTGATGAGATAGACGCCGATGGCACTCCTGATGATGTCGTAACCACATTCATCGGAGCCACGGCTGGGAACACGACTTCATACAATGTCCAATTGACATTCGATGGTTCTGGAACACAGACAGCATCGTTCAAGATCCCTTGTGAGGTGACTGGATTCAAGAGGGCATCCCGTGCAAGAGTGACGCTGTGGCCCGAATTGGTTGCGGGAACGACAACGCAAGTGCCAATTAAGACGGATGTGAAAGAACTGTCCTTGCGTTCTCCTGAAGTGAGCGGTGACAACATTGTCTGGAACGATAATAGAAACGGGAACTATGATGTGTTTCTGTACAATATCGACGACGACAGTATGATCCAGATATCGACCAGCCCCGAATATGATGGAGGCGCCAGGATATCCGGCAATTATGTGATTTGGCTGTCTGGGTACGCTACAACGATGAAAATAATGCTATTTGACATATCCACGGGTATAACCACACAGATTTCTAAAGACGATGGATCGGATACAACTTCAGGTGACATCGATATAGATGGGGACGTCATTGTGTGGCACACTCCCTGGGATCTCAAAATGCACAGTATCTCTCAGGGGATTACGACAACCATCCTTTCTGGCGGTTACTACGGGTCCAGCCATATTTGCGGCGACCGGATTGCATACAGGGACGATACTCAGGGCGGCGTGTGGATTTACGCGATATCGACCGGAACAACCTTCAGGATAACGAATATATACGAAAACCCATTCTTGCTGGACATCGATGAGAATTATGTTTTATATCAGGATTTTGCATCGCGGGAACTATATGCATATGACATCGCTAAATGCGAAAAAATTAAGGTGACGGATACCGCCACAGACATCGAAAATGAGCCTGCCATCGATGGAGGGATAGCCGTATGGACCGACTATAGGAATGATCTGGGGGACATCTATGCCTATGACCTTGAAAAGAGGATTGAATACCCGGTGTGCGTCGAGCCCAATCTCCAGAACGAGCCTTCGGTGAGTGGTGGTAGAATCGTTTGGGAGGATTGGCGAGAGACGTACTACGTTTCCCAAATATACATGAGGACTGTAGGGGAACCGCGCATCCTGGCATCCATTGATGGGCAGATGGCTAGCCTCTCCACAGGAGTAGAGCCGGAATTGAAGGTGATTTCTGACTTTTCAGTCCAATTGAACACGTATCTGCGAACCCATGCGGACTCTGACGACGGCGTTGTAGATGGGAATATCGTGGTTCCTTTGGATTTCTACACTGCATCATACGGAACGGCTATGATCAACGGACTTTATGTTGAGATGTACGTTGCTCTAACAGACCCAGTTGACCCAGACTCGGACGATGACGGGTTGGAGGATGGCGAGGAGCAAATTACGTTTTACACCAATCCCGTCGCGGCCGACACGGATTTAGACGGGATTGCAGATGGGGATGAAAGGACGTACTGGGTCGGGAATGGGAATTCCCTATTCGAAGACTTTGACGGCGACGGGCTGGCAAACAATCTACTGGATTCCGATTCGGACGATGATAGCCTGAATGACGGCGACGAGGTCAATCTACACAATTCACTTCCGTGGAACGATGATACCGACTGTGACAGCTTGATGGATGGGGATGAGATAGCCCTCGGCACTCAGATATGTGCCGATGACACCGATACAGATGGAGCGCTGGATGGCAGCGAGGTCAATATCTTCTTCACGAACCCATTCATAACAGACTCGGATTTTGACGGCCTGGATGATGGAACGGAAGAAGACTATTGGACCGCCCTGGCATTATCCGGAATCGATGCCCCAGCACTCAATGATTTCGATGAGGACAATTCACCCTCGAATTTGATGGACTCGGATTCCGATGCGGACGGGCTGAACGATGGCGATGAATTGAACGCCTACCAGACGTTGCCGTACATGCTCGATACCGACACTGATGGCCTTGGGGATGGAGCAGAGGTTACCCTAGAAACAGATCCGAACGATTCCGATTCTGATGACGACGGATTGACCGACGGCGAAGAGGCGTTAACCCACGGAACCGACCCAAACAATGCTGATACCAACGGTGATGGAACCTCCGATTACAATGAATCCATCTCTGGTACAGACTCAGACAGCGACGGCTTGAGCGATTTCGTCGAGACTTACCACACCCATACCAATCTGCACGATGCTGACTCGGACAACGATGGCCTCAACGACCAGCATGAGTTTTCAGTATCGAACACGCGCCCCAATCAAGCCGATACGGACGGGGACGGTTTGTTCGACGGCTGGATTGACAGCGACCTTGATGGTGCATACGATGCTGGGGAGTGCAAAGGCGAGAGGGGCAACCCCAATGCAGAAGGGAATGGTGGATACTTCACAAATCCGTTGAATCCTCACAGCGATTCGGACGGATTGGTGGACGGCTGGGGCGACGCGAATGGCAACGGAAGGTACGACACGGGGGAGACCTTTGGAGAAGTCGGTGACGCACGTAGCACCTATGCTGGCGGTTACGGAACGTTTCCGGGGAACCCTGATACCGACGATGATTCACTTGACGATGGGAAAGAAGTTCTGATTTATTTCGCGGGCATGCTCGGCGGCGACATCGACGGGGACGGCGTGAAGAACGGCCCTCTCGACCCTGATTCTGACGATGACA
>DAIRED010000289.1:0-2707 GCA_036795795.1 Thermoplasmatota archaeon
AAGCTGACCGTCGAGGTCCTGGACAGCGAGAGCTACCGCTTGCAGGGCGCGGTCGTCAAGTACTATCGCGGCAGCAGGTTCATCAAGGAGCTGCTCACCGACGCGCTAGGGCGCGCGGAGCTGACCCTCACCCTCGAGGACGGCCCCTACACCGTCGAGGTCGTCGCGCAGGGCTACGGCACGCAGCGCTACACGAACCTGAGCCCCGGCATCAACGTCGTCAACGCGACCGTCAGCCCCGTCCCCATCAGCCCGCAGTAGCCGAGGACCTCCTCCGCTTCCGCTCCGCTTCAACTCCGCTCCCATCCCACCCCACACAGAGGCCTCCTGCATGACCCCCCTCGACCTAGCCGTCTACGCCTCCCTCGGCTTCGCAGGGGGCCTCCTACACACGGCCCTGCGCTCGGGAGGCGTCCTGGTGCTCCCTCAGGTGCAGGAGGGCAAGCTCTACCTCGGCTGCCTGCTCTCGGGGCTCATAGGGCTCGTAACGGCCGTTGCCGTGGATTCTAACGTGCTTACGGCCTTCTTCTCGGCTGTAGCGCTCCCGGACGTCGCCGAAGGCGCCGTGCGCACGGCCAGGACGAAGCTGAACGGTAGGAAGAAATGACGCTCCCAGTCTACGCCAACGAGTTCGTCGTATGGCTCAACGGCGATGCCGTCGCCATCGAGTTCAAGACGAAGGTCGGCGCGGAGATCGAGGAGCGCGTTGCCCTTGTCCTGATGCATCCAGACAAGTTCAGGGAGCTGCTGGAGATGATGATGGGAGTTGAGGATGGGGTGGAGGGGGCGACGAAGGCACCCTCTGGGGAGAAGTACAAGGGAGTGGAGTTCGGGTAGATAACCGCAATCTATTATACTCGATAATTATTATAGTTGTAGGATGAATACGATTGATGACAATCTGGCAGAAGATAAAAAGATACCCATAGATACCTTAATCAGAATCTCACCTCTTACAAAAGGGCCGCTATTTCAAAAGAGGAATGATATTAGGAAAAATTTAGTTCTTGCAATCCTATCCAAATACTCATTAAATGATAAATTTAGAATACAGGTTATTATAGACGCTCTCCAATCAGAATTTAAATGTAATTTTCAAGAGATAGAGGTTGTAAAAATATGTGATGATCTCGTTGTGGAAAAATTTTTATCGCATGTCAAAGCAGATACGTACACAATAAAAAAGCGATTCGAGCTACCTGATTTTAATGAAATAACTGAATCCACTTGGGCGGATTTTTCGAAACATTTAAAGGAGAATTATCCAGATTATGACCTTTATATCGATCGTGATACGAGGAATATTTTCAACTCCATTCTGTTTAAATTGTTGAGCCGAGTGGCAGTATCATCTAATCTTACAGGCAACCAAATTGATAATTTACCATTAGATGAGTTTTACACACTAACCTCTAATATCGTTAGACAGTCAAATATTTCTGAGCTATTAAAAGAAAAATTTATTAAAATATTTCTTAAATATGTCGAAACAAATACTAGTACATTTAAACAATTTATCATCGACAGTTATACTGGGATTATAAATCTTGATATAATATTACGTGAACATGAAATTCCAGATATCGACTTTGTTGAACAATTAGAGTTTTTATTAGTCGATACTACCTTTCTAGTGGCTCTAATGTGTAAAACGGAGCCCGCGCATCCGCTGGCTGTAGCAATCACAAAGCAATCTAAAAAGGAAGAAATTCCTATGTACTACTGTTATCAGACAAAACAAGAAATGAATGCACTTATACGAGGTTCCGAGAGAGAGATGGATGGATTAGGAACTGCAGGACGTCATAGAATAATCCAGAGTCAATTTGTCAAGGATTATAATCGAGAAAATATTTCCTGGCCAGATTACATTACGACATTAACTAAATGGGAATCATTAGTGTCTGTTGCTTGGGGAATTACGCCAATACAAGAAAAAATTCAAATTAAATCTGACGATCTAAATAAAGAAGTATATGATTATGTCATTAGAGTTTTACCAATTTTAAATAATCTTCGTAATATCCAAAGATCTCGCAAAGACCCAGACTACATCCCAAAAGTAAGAGACGACATTCAAGTTCAGCATGATGCTTATTGCCTAGCAGCAATATCTGGCATTAGAATTATTCACCAAAAAGAGCAGGGGAAAATATGTAAATATCCTTGGTTTTTAACTTATGATAATCTACTAACAGCGTTGGATGCAACCTATTATAAAAAGGACGAAATCGGAATCGTAATGCAACCACGAGCTTTATTAAATTATTATTTAGCCTTCTCAAAATTAGGGTATAAAAATTCTGATTTACTGGACGTCGGCGAAGCCATTATCAAATATACAATCCGGGTACCAGATTCACAAATAAGTATCGATGAATATATTCGATTAATAACACCTAAGTTGACACTGGAACATGATGATGAAGCTATTATTAAAGAGGTCATTTTGGCATCGCCATTATACGAACAATTGAAAATGGCCTTGAGTTTTGATCGTGGCGAAGAAGCTGATAGAATTATCTATAATATTTTTACTGATGAAAAATTTGTCGAATTAATTGTGGGAGAGCGCCACACAAGAGAAAAGCTAGCAAGGGTTGGGGAACGATTAAAAACCACAGAACAAGAACTACAGAAAGAGCGAGCTGATCGAGAAGCTTTAGAGAAGGTTTTAGTTTTAGGTCGGACTATCAATATAAAAATA
>DAIRED010000290.1:0-2680 GCA_036795795.1 Thermoplasmatota archaeon
ATCCGCCGCTCGGCCCTCACGCGCCTTCCCCGATTCCTGGCGCGAATCGTGATGACGGCTGCGATGGATGCCGCGAGCGCGGAGAGCGAAATGAGCGCTACGGTTACGACGGCATCGCCGGATGGCTGTTCGGGGCCAACCACCACATCGAGACGTGCCGAATCATTGCCGGACACCGAGTCTTCGACGGTCCCGTTGACCGCGACGATTGTCGCCACGAGCGTGGCGTTCCCGGGGTTGGACGGCGTCCAGTTGCCGGAGAGCGTCGCGCTCGCGCCGTTCGAGAGGTAGAGCGTTTCGTTGACCAGCAAGCCGTCGGGCGAGTAGAGTTTCACGACTGCCCAGGAAGGCTGCATCCCGGCGTTGCCTGCCACCAAGTTGAAATGCACCGCCTTTCCGACCTTGGTTGGCCCGCTGAGGTTTGCCGCCCCCACGTGAAGGTCCAGGAATGCTTCGACGGTGACGGTCAGGACATCCCAATCCGCTGGAAACCTGGTGAGGAAACCGGTGGTGTCCTCGGATTCGAAGTAATACTGGATGCTGGTGCCGTCCGGCTGGCCCGGAATGTCGGCCACGAACATCCCGTCCCCCGCATGTGCCATCCTCCGATTGACCCACGCGCCGTCCTGCGTGTGGCGCAGCGTGACGTTCGCCCCGTCGGGCTCGGTCAGCCAGGCCTCGAACCGATACGGGCCCGTCGTGTTGCGCGCGACCGGGGCGCTCCCTGCCGATACCCAAGCGCGTGCAGTCGGACTCTCCAGCTCGTCGAGGTACGCGCGCCAGTCGTCGGCCGACCTGAAGGCCGCATAGCTGCCGACGCTTCCGCCCGCCGGCGGGTGGTACGCGTAGAGGCCCTTCGCACCGCTGGCAGCGTAGCCGGAGAAGCTCGCCAGCGTAGCCGCACCGAGACCGTCGCGCAGGGCCTCGGCCTTCGCGCGGGCCATCACAGTGACCTCGGATTCCAATAGCTCCGAGCAGAAGCTGGATATGTCCACGAGGTTGGGCTTGGAAGACCAAATCCCGCCCGTTGCGTTCCTCGCGGCGAGGATTCCCTCGTAATCGTAGTAAGCGTAGGCCGCCAGCACCTCCGCAAGCTCCTTCCAGGATTCGACCGCGCCGCCCATCAGCGGCAGCGAGAAGGCCCCCATCGAGCCGTAGCCGACCCAGGAATACTCGTCTTCGTACGCGGCAACGACGGCCTTGCCAAACTCGTCCGGGCCAAGGTTCGGGTTGGCGACCAGAGCTCCCAGCGCCCCCGCGTACTCCCACCCCGTGTCCGGCTCCTCCAGCTCGGACGCGACGAAGGTGCGCGTGCTCCCGGCCAGCTCCGCCGCCATCTCGAGGCTCGCCCCCCAGCAGAGGTCCAACCCGACGAAATCCAGCGTCCCGTTCGCGGCAAAGTCGCTCAGTACACCGCACGCATCCACAGTTCCGAGCCATTGCCCGCCATCCACGCAGAGCCCGCCAAGCACGTCGTTTCCGTGGTCCCACAGCACGGCGCCGAAGCGCTGCGACGGGTACGTGGCGCGCGTCCAGTCGATGAACCCTGCGAGCGTCGCCGCGTCGCTCATGTCCGCCTCGCCCGTCGCGAGGTCGACGACATCGCCGCCGTCGCTCACCGTAGGCGAGGTCACGTTGAAAAGGTCGCCGTCGTGCGCAATCTTGCGAACGACCGTGTCGCCATAGCCAGCCCCGTCGTGCAGGACGACGACGTTGACGTCCGCGCTCGAAGCCGCGGCCTCCATCTCGTTCAGGTCCAGGAGCGCCTGGTCCGCGAGGCTGTTGTCCGCCGCCATGTAGACCGCGACGGTCCAGTCCGGCAAGGCCGCGTCGCCGGTCCGCCCGGCCATCTCGCAGGCGTAGAGCGCGGCGGCGACATTCCCGGGCAGCATTTCTTCTCTCTCACCAGTGGATGGGAAAAACCCGGTGCCGATTTCGACGGTCACCGCAGGAACGGACATATTGGCGACCAGCCAGTCATCGCTGTCTCCGAAGGTCGCGTAGGTGGTCCAACCTTCCATCGCAGCGTAGCCGTTCCGCTCGGCCATCTCGAATGCGAAGGCTGCGAGCGCCGGGTCCGCGCCCGAATCCTGGTCGTTATTCGGCGGGTAATACACCACTTCGCCGTACGAGTGGAACGAAACCGAAGACGAGAAATTCTCGCGCTCCGCCAGCGCCCTTATTGCGCGGGTCTCCGCCTCGGAGAACGCCGCCGGGCCGCAGTACTGCTGCGACGTCGGGTCGTGGTCCGCGTTCCCCTGCCCCCAGAGGTGGCCGTAGTTCCTGTTCAGGTCGACGCCGATGCCGTCGGCAGTCCCGTCCCCGTCCGCGTCCACGGATCTGCGGTTCTTCCGCCATTCCGTGTCTCCTGACGAGAGCACGTAGTCGATGCCGTCCGGGTTGACCATGGGGACTATCCAGATTTCCCTGTGGTCGAGGAGCCAGCGGGCGGTGCCGTTGGGGTATTGTTCGTAACCGTTTGCAAGTGTCTGTGCGACGGCGAGGGCGGCTTCCGCCGAAGCTGGCTCCCGAGCGTGGTGGCCTCCCATGACGAGTGCCGCCGGGCCAGCACCCGCGCAGAGGCGTAGCGCGAGGATGTCGCGCCCCTCGAATGTCGTTCCGATAGTCTCGAGGGTTGCGAAGCCGGGGTTCCAGGATGCGATGTTTTCGAGCGCCGCCT
>DAIRED010000291.1:0-2648 GCA_036795795.1 Thermoplasmatota archaeon
GGGGACGGCAGGACGCACGTCTTCAATTCGGCCGAGACGTGCCTGGCCGACGACTTGGTAGACGTTGTAAAAACCGGAGCCGGAGGCCTGGTGCTGAACCTCCAGCTGAAGGAGGCGCGGGACGCTGCAGAAATCGTGAGGCTCTACCGCAAGATGCTGGCTGCCGCGCTCGCAGGCTTCAAGCCGTCGGGGATGGACCTGAGGGCCTTGAAAACGGTTTCCGGGCCGTCGCTGACGCGCGGGCACTTCGCGGAGCGCGCTCCGTGATAATTCATGACTGGCAGGACCGCGGGTAACCGGCTTGCGCCCGAATCAACTCAATCCGCGATTGTAACGAAGGAGTCACCGCTCAGTCAGCAATTATCTCGAACGTACCGTTCTCGACGATGAGCGGGAAATAGTCCCTGTCGTGCTTGGTCTCGCGCATCTTGAAGACGCCGAGGTGGAGGTTGGACTTCGTCCCGACCTTCTCGGTGCGCAGGTGGATGACCCCGTCGGCCAGGAAGTCCTCGTCGCTCGCCTTGGATATCTCGGACGTGGCTTCTGCGATGATGATGGTCGTGCTGCCCAGCCCGCGCAGCCATTCGAAGAGCTCGAAAAGCTCGAGGCGCCTGTTCTTCACGCCAGCCAGCATCTCCATGACCGGGAGGGAATCTATGACCAGTATCTCGTAGCCGGGCGCCTTCTTGAGGTTCTCGGCGTACATCTTGAAGATGTCTATCCAGCCCTGGTCGGTGCCGAGTTCCATGCTCTTCCTCAGGAAGCCCAGGTCGACGATGTTGACCTGGTCCTTGACATCCTCGTGGTTCATCCCGAGGCCGGTCATGTGCTCGATGATGCTGTCGCGCCCCTGCTCGAGGGAGATGTACATCCCCTTGATGCCGAGCTTCGCGTTGTTGAAAAGTATGTTGTACGTGACCGAGGACTTCATCGTTCCAGGCATCCCGCTGACGAGCACGATGTGCCCCTTGGGTATCCCGCCGCTCATCCTCTTGTCCAGCCCCACCACGTGGGTCTTTATGCGCTCCTTCATCTGAGTCCCTCAACGCTGAGAAGCAGATTCCAATATAAATCTATATCGACGGAACGCGCCCCATCGAGAGAGATGCGCGCCAGAGCGACAAAATGAGCCGGCGTTTTTCCACGACTATCCCGCGCGTGATAATCAATCGGCGTCGATCTCGAACGAGATTTCCGTCAATCTGCTACGATCTCGAAGTTCCCCTTCTCGACGATGAGGGGGAAATAGTCCCTATCGTGCTTCGTCTCGCGCATCTTCACGACGCCGAGGAAGAGGTTGGCCTTGTTGCCGTACTTTTCCGTCTTGAGGTGGATGATGCCGTCGGCGAGGAACTCCTCCACGCCATACTGGCCGAACATCTCGCGGTCGGGCATCTCGGTGATGAGGAAGACCGTGACCCCCAGGTCTCGCAGCCGCTCGAAGAACATGAACAGCTCCGCGCGGGGGTTCTTGAACTCGGATAGGGAGTAGATTGCGGACAGCGAATCTATCGCCAGCAGGTCGCAGCCGAACTCCTTCTTGTAGTGCTTTATCTGAGTCAGCAGCGAGTTTATCCAGTCGATTCCCGACGGGGTCGGCATCGAAGCCTCCTTCCGCAGGCGCCCCATGTCGACAACGACGAGGTCCTCGATGTCGCTGACCACGAGGTTCTTCGTTCCAGCAACGTCGAAACCGAGCTTGGACATGTGCCGGATGAGGCTCTTGCGCCCCTGCTCCAGAGTGATGTAGAGCGACTTGCGGTGCTCGTGCCTGGCGTGGTTGTAGAGGATGTTGAAGACGAGCGACGATTTCATCGAGCCGGCGCGCCCCGCGACGAGGACGACATACCGCGACGGAATCCCTCCGTCCATGCGTTCGTCCAATCCGGAAACGTAGGTGAGTATGCGCTGCGATTCGAGCCGGTCCTGTGCATCCTGGTTCTCCGGGTTGAGCCTGACCGCCTTGGAGTACTGTGCCTCCGCTTCCACTTTCTTCCCCTGCTTCAGCATGGAGTCGCCGAGCTTCACCAGCGCCATGTCGGAATCCGGCGCGGCCTCGACGAGCTGTTTGTAGGCGTCCTCGGCGCGCTCATGCCTGTCGCGCTCGAAGTAGATGTCGCCCTTGATGAGGAGGGCGCGGTCGTTGTGGGGGTTGTCCAATAAGACCTTGTCCATCTCCTGAAGGGCCTGGCCCCACTTGCCGTCCTTGTAGAGCGCGAGGCCGGACTGGACGAGCGACTCCTCCTTCGATGCCTCGGCCTTCTTCTCGCCGCCCGGGTTGAGGTGCGAGTGTATCTCCTTGGCCAGCTTCTCGGTGAAACCCTTGCACTTGGCTATGTCGGCGGCCTTGGCCTTCGCAAGGTCGGCGAGGCTGGAGAAACCCTGGTCGTAGAGCGCCTTCGCCTTGGACACTCCGACGCCCGGCAGCGTCATGAACTCCTTCAGGGTCGTCTCCTTGTTTGGCTGTTCCGTCAAAGCTCTCCCCCGCTAGCTGGCCTGCAGGACGATCTTGGTCAGGCCGTCCTCCATCCTCCGGGCTATCGCGTCGCCGGCCATCGTGCGGCACAGCGAAACTATGGACTTCACGACCGAGAGGTACCCGTCCCGCCCGAGCTCACCCTTGAGCCCCAGGCGCTCCTTCTGGAGCT
>DAIRED010000292.1:0-2637 GCA_036795795.1 Thermoplasmatota archaeon
GACAGGAGCCACGTGCGCGACTTGTTGTAGGCGAAGTTGACCAGGTCCTGCGAGCCGGCGATGAGCCCGCCGACGACGCCGAACGCCTTCGAGAACGTGCCCATCTCGACGTGTATCTTCTTCTCGACGTTGAAGTGCGTCCCGATTCCGCGCCCGCCGCCAAGGACTCCCTCGCCGTGCGCGTCGTCGAAGTAGACCATCGCGCCGTACTCCTCGGCCAGCTTGCAGATGTCCGGGGCCTTCGCGAGGTCGCCGTCCATCGAGAACACGCCGTCGGAGACTACCATGATGCGCCTGGCCGTCTCGGCGTCCGCGGTCTTGAGCGCCGCCTCGAGCCCGGCCATGTCGTTGTGCGGGTAGATGGCGCGCTTGGCCTTCGTGAGGCGTATGCCGTCGATGATTGAACCGTGGTTGAGCTCGTCCGTCAGGACCGCGTCCCCGTCGCCGACCAGCTGCGGCAGGATGCCCGCGTTCGCGGCGAAGCCGGTCTGGTAGTATAGCGCTGCCTCGCGGTGCTTGAACTTTGCGATTTTCTTTTCGAGCTGGGTGTGAAGGTCGAGGTTGCCAGCTATGGCGCGGACGCTGCCCGAGCCGGCCCCGTGCGAGTCCACCGCCTTCTTCGCGGCCTCCTTCAGCTTGGGGTGGTTACTGAGGTTGAGGTAGTTGTTGCTGCACAGCACAATCACCTTCTTTCCCTCCACGGTCGCCCTGGGCGTCGAGGGGCCCTCAAGGGTCCTCAGCTGCCAGTTCAGGGCCTTATCCACAAGCTCCTGGTACTCCATCCTCAAAAATCCCGTCGGGTCGCGTTTCATTTTCTCACCTCAGTCGAAGGTCAGGACGACCTTTCCGCTCTGTCCGGAGCGCATGGCCGCCATCCCCTTCTCGAACTCCTCGAACTTGAACCTGTGCGTGATGATGTGCTTCATGTCCTCGCGGAACTTGGGCAGGCGGTAAAGCCCGGCCATCTTGTACCACGTGTCGTACATCAACCGGCCGTTGATGCCCTTGATGGTGGCGTACTTGAAAACCACCTTCTTGGACAGGTCGAGCGTTATCGGCTTGGAGAAGACGCCCAGCAAGGCGATTGTCCCGCCGGAGCGCATGATGTCAAGCCCGAGGTCGACGGCCTCTATGGAGCCCGCGGTCTCGACGACGGCGTCGACGCCCTTGCCGCCAGTATCCTTCATGATGATGCCCTTGACATCGTCGGTGTTGGAGCTGAGCGCGAAGTCCGCGCCGACCTTCTTTGCCAGGTCGATGCGGTACTGGTTCTTCCTGCCTATCGCGAAGACGCGCGACGCGCCGCAGTTCTTCAGGACCGATACCGCCATAGCGCCGATGGGGCCGATGCCCAGCACCGCGACGTCCTTGGCTGCGAAGTCCGTCGCGAAGACCGTGTGAACGGCGTTTCCGAGCGGGTCCTGGATGGAACACAGCTCCGGCGACAGCGACGGGTCGTTGTGCCAGATGTTGTTCTCGGGGATTGATATATATTCAGCGAAACAGCCCGCGCGGTCGACTCCGAATATCTTCGTGTTCAGGCAGATGTGCTGCATGTTGTTCCTGCAGTTGAAGCAGTGCCCGCAGGCGATGTGGCACTCGCCGGAGACGTTCTCTCCGACCTTGACGTGGTGGACGTTGCTGCCAATCTGGACGACCTCGCCGGCGAACTCGTGCCCGTAGACCAGAGGGAGCTTGAGCCGGTTCTGCGACCAGGCGTCGTACTCGTAGATGTGGACGTCCGTCCCGCATATCGAAGCGACCTTGACCTTTATCAAAACATCGTTCGGCCCAACATCAGGCACCGGAACGTCGCGGAACTCTGTCCCGCCCAGCTCGCCCTTGACCTTGACGACTGCCCTCATGGTCTTCTGCACGGTTTCACCAGCTCGGACTATCCTATCCTGCGCATCGCGCTAGAATGATAGCCCACAACGACCTGAATATACCTTTTTGTCTTAAACTTATCCACTAGCGTAACGTCGTCGAAGTCCACGCGGAGCAGGGGGGTGCTCGCCAGCTTCGCTGGTGTGGCGGCGACGACGATGTCCTCGAGCGCGAAGCGGCGGACGACCGCGCTGCTGAGCTGCAGGTTCCCGCGCCCGAAGATGAATCCTTGGGCGCCGATTGGGCTGACGACTATCTTGGCGCGCGGGTGGGCGTCCAGCATCGCCAGGACGTCCCTCTCCGTGGAGTCCTTGGAAACCAGCGCGCCGTCGAGGTAGCAGTCCACCCCCAGCAGGGTCTTCTCGACACCGAGCTTCTTCGCGATGGTGTGGACCGTCGAGCCCGGACCCAATACGAACATCGTGCCCGGCACCTTCGCAACCAACTCGGCCACGTGCGCGGCGATGCCCTCCTGCACGTCCTCGTCGCTCGCGGCCTCGAACATCTCCTTGCCGGTCTGGACGAATGATGGCTCGAATGGAGTGACCGCGAGGCCGAAGTGCTTCACAGTCCACTCTCCGCGCCTGTACGCCTCCTCGTCCAGGTCCATCAGCTCCCCCTCCTGGGTGCCCGCCTTGCCGGCAAGCCATTCGACGAGAAGCTCGGCGCCAGCCTCCGGCGAGACGGCGAAGACGCCGCTGTGCATCTTCACGCCCGACGGAATGCCCAGTATCGGAACGTGGTTCTTGA
>DAIRED010000293.1:0-2634 GCA_036795795.1 Thermoplasmatota archaeon
CCTGGAGGACGCCTTCGTCAAGCTCGTAGAGCGCGGGGGGTGAGCGAGCGCTCCCGCCGTGGCTGGAGATATTCGCCGCGGACTCCATCTCCGCATGGCGCAACTCGGGCCGCAGGGCGAGGAAGAACGTCCTATACACGTTCTGGTTCATCGTGCTGGTCATCTTCGCATTCAGCGCCGTCAACTTCATAATCTCGTTCGTCTCGCGCTCGGAGGGCGTCGTCGCCTTCCCGCTGGCTGTGAACGACCTCCTTTTCCTCTACTTCATGGCCTTCGTCGGCAAGGCGCTGGTCGACTTCTACCACCTGCTGGTCGAGCGTCAGGCGACCGTATTCCTGCTGTCGCAGCCGATGCGCCTCGGGAACGTCGTGGCGGGGAAGCTCCTCTCGGTATCGGCCTTCAACCTCGCGCTGCTGGCGCTCGGGCTCGGCACAATGATGGGCATGACGTACGTGAGCCCGTTCCTGCACTACGATGTCGCCCGGTACATAGGCGCCGATCTCATCTTGCTGACGCTGCTAGCATCCTCCGTCGGCTTCGCCTACTCGGTCCTCAGCGGACTGTCGAGCTGGACCCGAAAGCTCGTCGGCGCGGCGATTTACAGCCCCGTCGTCTCGCTGGTGTGGCTCTTCACGATGCAGCTCAAACTCGACGGCTGGAACCTGACGCTGGCCTATCTGGGGGTGTACGTGTTATCCCTCGCGCTCATCCCGGTCGTCTCCATGTTCCTGGTGGAATCGTGGAACACCCTGACGACCTCCAAGGCCACCTCGCACGGTTCGACGCGCTTGATGAAGCCGTCCTTCTTGGCGGGACTGGTCGGCCGATTCGCGGGCGAAGGCTCGCGGGCCGTCTACGAGAAAGAGGTCCGCACGCTGCTGCGCAGGCGCGAGGGGGTCGGCAACGCCATCACTCTCGGAGGCTTCGTGGCGTTCGCCTTCTACTTCTTCGACCAGCTGGACGACATGTTCGAGCTCCAGGGCATCGCGCTCCAAATCATGCCCGCGCTCGTCGTCGGGCTCTGCCTCTTCCTCGCCGCGGTGATGCTTTGCGTCATTCCGGCGCTCGGCATATTCAGCAAGGATGGCAAGGGCGCTTGGGCGCTGAAGGTTTCGCCCACGGAAGACAAGGAGATTGTTAATGGAAAGGCGCTTTCAGTGATGTTGATGGTCCCGTTCATCGTCTTCGCGGTCGCGCTGCCGCTGCCCTTGCTGATGGGCTCCTCCGCGACGGCGCTCGTGTACGCGATGCTCGGCGCGGTGTGCATGTGCTGCGTCGGCACCGGCCTCGGCATCTGGATAGGCGCGAAATATCCCAACTTCGACGAGGCGTCGGGCAACTCGCCGGACGTGATGACGATGTACGTCGTGATGCTGGCGACGCTGCTGATTTGCACCGCCCTGCTGGCACCGCCGGTCGCGCTGGCCTTCAGC
Source organism: Thermoplasmatota archaeon (assembly GCA_036795795.1). Lineage (GTDB taxonomy): Archaea > Thermoplasmatota > Thermoplasmata > SG8-5 > DAIRED01 > DAIRED01. The sequence continues at coordinate 1,434 of DAIRED010000293.1, forward strand.
GACAGGGTCCTGGGGCTCCTCGCGCTGGTGTTCTCGGTGGACGTCGGTTTCCTCATGCTGTACATGGGCATCAAGAGTGCCGCGGGCTCCTTCGCCCGGATGGAGCTATCGAACTGAGCGAAACCGTTTTATCGCGCCCGCCGATTCGTGGCCGTGGCCCGCGACACCCCCGACAAAATATTGTATCCCTTGGCATGGGAGGAATCGTATCGCAAAGGAGCTAGCGGCTGGCGTTCCGACGGCGCGCGCGGTTCGATGCCCGTGGGGCGCGCTGGGGGGCGACGCGCGCTCGAACTGGGCGCCGGATGCGGCGCGGCCGCGGCCGAGCTGGCGCGAAGCGTTTGGCCGGACGGAATCGCGTGCGTGGACGTCTCCGCGACGGCTCTGCGCTCTTTTCCCAAAAGGCTCGCGGCGGACCCGCGCATCCTGCGGCTGGTTGCTGACGCGAGGAAACTGCCTTTCCGCGATTTGTCCTTCGATTTCGTGATGGCCAGGCACATTCTGACGCACGCGTTGGGCCGCGACGACGAGAGAATCTTGGCTGAGGCGGCGCGGGTGCTCTCGCCAGGCGGGCGCCTGTGCGTGGAGGTCTTTTCCACGGGGGATGCCAGGGAGTCCAAGGGAACTGACATCGGCGAAGGGGCGAAGCTGCGCGAAGGGGGCTTGGTGTGGCGTTTCTACGACGCGGCCGAGCTCGAAAAAGCGCTTTGCCGCTCGGGCTTCGTCGGCGTGAAAGTGGCGGCCGTTCGGCGGGAAGCCACGTACAGGGGAACGGCAATCGCGCGCGAGTCGCTCGTCGCCACGGCCGAGAAACAGACCGCATAACTTTATCTCGCAGGCTGGCATCCGACGGGCGATGGCATCGGAATCGCGCCGCGACATCTATCACCTCCTGGCAATCGAGGCGCTGCTCACGATGGCCTCGGCGATGGCCGGCTCGTTCGTAGTGCTTTTCCTTGTCAGGGACGGCTTCACCGGCGTGGACGCCGCCCTGTTCTACGTCGAAGCCTTCGCCGTCTCGTCCCTCGCCTGCGTCGCGGTGACCTGGACGGGCTTCGCGAGGCCGCGCGTCTGGATGGCCCTGTCGTTGGGAGCGCTGTGTGCGTATTACGTTTCGTTCGCGCTGCTGGACGGAGCGCTCCTGCTATATCTGGCGCCGGTCTTCTTCGGCCTCTACATCGTCGGGTTCTGGGTGCCGTTC